>JAICHT010000111.1 GCA_025924755.1 Chitinophagaceae bacterium
ACTATTTCCTGAACTTTTGGTATACGGGTAGAACCACCTACCAAAATCACTTCATCTATTTGTGCAGCACTTAAACCGGCATCTTTCAACGCCTGCTCACAAGGACGTAAGCAACGTTCAAATAATTTATCGGCCAATTGCTCAAACTTAGCGCGCGTTAATTTCTTAACAAGGTGCTTAGGTACGCCATCTATGGCAGTTACATATGGCAGGTTGATTTCTGTTTCAGAGGAAGAAGATAATTCTACCTTGGCTTTTTCTGCTGCTTCTTTTAACCGCTGCAAAGCCATTGGGTCTTTACGCAAGTCCACGTTCTCTTCTTTTTTAAACTCATCTGCCAGCCAGTCCATAATCACCTTATCAAAGTCATCACCACCCAGGTGTGTATCACCATTGGTAGATTTTACTTCAAACACACCATCACCCAGTTCCAGCACGGATATATCAAATGTACCACCACCAAGGTCAAATACAGCGATCTTACTGTCTTTATGTTGTTTATCTAAACCATATGCCAGGGCTGCAGCGGTTGGTTCGTTTACGATACGCCGAACATTTAAGCCTGCAATTTCTCCAGCTTCTTTAGTAGCTTGCCGTTGGGCATCGTTAAAATATGCCGGAACGGTAATTACCGCTTCATTCACTTCCTGTCCCAAATAATCCTCAGCGGTCTTCTTCATCTTTTGAAGAATCATGGCAGAAATTTCCTGTGGCGTGTATAACCTGCCATCAATATCTATACGAACCGTATTATTGTCACCTTTTACTACTTTATAGCTCCAGTGGCTTATTTCTTCTGTCACCTCATCAAACCGTCTTCCCATAAAACGCTTAACACTTGTAATCGTATTTTGCGGATTGGTTATAGCCTGACGCTTAGCCGGGTCGCCAACTTTACGTTCACCGTTTTTCAAAAATGCTACTACCGAAGGCGTAGTGCGGCGGCCTTCATCATTAGCAATCACTACGGGCTCGTTACCCTCCATAACTGCAACGCAGCTATTGGTTGTTCCAAGGTCTATACCTATAATTTTTCCCATTATTTAAAGAATTTAATGTTTTACTATGTTTAACAATGATTGTGCCGCCAGTTTAAATGTGAAATTTTGTCAGTATATATTGTTGCTGTATCAATCTTGAGTTTTATTTATGTGCTTCCTTACTGGTCAAAAGCTGATGTGTTTATGAGAGGTTAAGTAAGGCGCAATTTTTTTATTTGCTAGAATATGGATACGAATTACCCGGCAACTGATATGCTGCAACTGACCATATCTGTTACCACTACGCCTGCTTTTGTTTTTAATAAACCCAATAATGACAATATACATATCGAGGAGGTTATTGAGGATTCGAATAACGATTTTAATATTCAGCTTGAAGCAAAATTAAATTATGCTTTGGTTGCCAGAACCATCAATGAGTTTATCCATAACCGCCGGTTTGATATTGCTGAAGGCTTCATTAAAATGCAAGTGTACTTTTCTGATTTTACATTATCCGGCGGCGAAAACAACCGTTTAAATATAGAGGCAGGTATTGCTGGTGTGTTTGACGGAAGAGTTTACTTAAGCGGCGTGCCTTATTATAATGCGGATCGGCAGGAAGTTCAAATACAAGATTTAAAGTATGAAATCAAAACTAAAAATTTGATGGTAAAGGCTGCAAAATGGGTCTTTAGTAAACGTATTGAAACGGAGCTGGAAAAAATATCCTCCCATCATCTCACTCAATACTACCTGATGGCATCTCAACAATTAAATGGTTTGCTGAATAAGGAGTGGAAAAAAGGAATACACGGAACTAGTACTTATAATAAAATAGCAGTGACAAACATTATGGCTCTCCAAAATTATTTGTCGATACAAGCCAACTGTCGTGGAAATCTATCCATTCAAATTTCAATATGACTTTATTTAAAGCTTACTGCGGTGTCTTTGTTTTTAAACGAAAAGTATTTTTGCGATACATAACTGAACCCTACCACAATAACAGTGGTCACTATTAAAGATGGCGTAGGATACCATCCAAACGATTCTACAAATAACTTCAGTAAAACATAGTTTAGTAACAGACAAATTAATACTACCAGCAGGTAACGGAATAACTGGATGCGTTTACGTAAGTGGCTGCCCTGAAAAACTACAAACATACTGAGATAGAAACCAGTGGGAAATGTAATGCAAAAGGCAATAAAAAACGCAGCAATATGGGCGCTTATAGCAATGATTCCCAAGTGCAGAATATGTTTGTTTAAAATAAAATTGTAGGTGATAAAATACGTCAGAATATTGAACAGGGTGTTGCTGCCACCACATGCCGCGTATCTAAAGGTTTGTAGCGGCATAAAGCGCCGGAATGGCGGATAAAAAAAATCAACCACCTGCAAGATGCCATACCGTAAAGCAGAATGAATGCGTTGCATTGAAGCCGCTAAGATAAATGCAAAACTAATTGTTTGCTATAGCACATTCGTTAAGGTTTCAAAACTATATGGAGGCAGATTTTATTGCAAGGTTCAGCAGGTTAAACCAATTAACTAAATTGCGGCCATAAAATTTTATACATGAACCTTGCAGCACAGGTAAAAGAAGCGGCGGCTAAAGCTATAGAAAATTTGTACAAGCTGCCTGCCTTTGCAGATGACATATCCGTAAACCTCACCAAACCTGAGTTTGAAGGCGACTATACTATTGTGCTATTTGGGCTTGTAAAAAAGTTGAAAGTTGCCCCGGAAAGTTTAGGCACAGCCATAGGCGATTACATAATTGCCAATAATGCTTCTCTTTTTAAAAGTTATAATATTATTAAAGGATTTTTGAATCTTGTAGTTGCCGATGAATATTTTACCGATTTCCTTTTTGAAGTAGAAAAAAAAGGATTGACACCATCAAATACTACCGGCAAAAAAGTGATAGTAGAATACTCGTCACCCAATACCAACAAGCCGTTGCATCTTGGCCATCTGCGTAATAATTTTTTGGGTTGGAGTCTGGCTGAAATTTTAAAAGCCTCCGGTAATGAAGTAACAAAAACCTGCGTGGTAAATGATCGCGGCATCCATATTTGCAAAAGCATGATTGCCTGGGAACTATTTGCCGATAATGCCACGCCGGAAAGCGCTGCTATAAAAGGCGATCACTTTGTGGGTGATTATTATGTTCGCTTTAACGATGAATATAAAAAAGAAATAAATGATTTAGTGGCAGCCGGAGAAACGGCTGAAGCGGCAGAAAAAAAAGCGCCTATTATGCAACGTACACAAAAAATGTTGCTCGACTGGGAAGCAGGCGAACCGGAGGTGAGGGATTTATGGAAGCGGATGAATGGCTGGGTATATAAAGGATTTGATGAAACCTACCAACGCATTGGCAGCAATTTTAATAAGGTGTATTACGAAAGTGAAACGTATTTATTAGGAAAAGAATTTGTGGAAAAGGGATTGGCGCAAGGTGTTTTTTTCAGGAAGGAAGATGGCAGCGTATGGATTGATTTAACTGCCGAAGGCCTGGATGAAAAACTGGTACTACGTAAGGACGGTACTTCGGTATACATCACGCAGGATCTGGGATTAGCCCAGGAAAAGTATGATGATTTTCAATACGACCAAAGCATTTATGTAATTGCAGATGAGCAAAACTACCATATGAAAGTGCTGAAGCTGATATTACAAAAGTTAGGGAAACCTTATGCAGATGGGATCTTTCATTTAAGCTATGGCATGGTAGAACTACCAAGTGGCCGTATGAAGAGCCGCGAAGGAACAGTAGTAGATGCAGATGATATTATAAACGAAATGACAACAGAGGCGGAAAAGAAAACGAAAGAGCATAGTAAAATTGAAGATTTCAGCGAAACGGAATTGGCTCAGTTATACGAGATGATCGGCATTGGAGCTTTAAAATATTTTTTGCTACGTGTAGATCCAAAGAAGAAAATGATATTTAACCCGGAAGAATCCATCGAGTTTTACGGATTTACCGGACCTTTTATTCAATATACGCATGCCCGCATCAAATCCATCTTGCGCAAAGCTGCAACAGAAAACATAGCACCTTCCTTAAGCCAGCAGGCACTATTGCCACTGGAAAAAAATGTAATTGTCATGCTGGAGCAATATGATATGATGATTGCACAGGCAGCTTCCGAATACAATCCTTCCGTTATTGCGGTATATGTATATAACCTGGCGAAAGCTTTCAATACTTTTTATACCGAGCATTCGGTAATGAATGCAGAAACAGTGGAGAAAAAGAAATTACGCCTGGCGTTGTGCACTGCTACTGCTACAGTAATTGCCTCGGTTATGCAGTTGCTGGGTATAAAAGTGCCTGAGCGAATGTAAAAAAGTAGGAGGCATCCCGTTTCCCTCCTATCGAGGACTCAGATTGAAGTTTTCCTATTTTCTTATTAATGAATCTCATAACTAATTTATGTTTATAAAAAAGTAACACTTGATAAAAATAAAGAAGCACTCTAACAGAAGAGTGCTTCTTTATTTAAGTATGTTGATCCTGAGCCCTCTTACATGCCCGGCATTTCCATTTTCTGTTTGTGCGAGGCAAGGCTTGGATCTAACTGAATGGCCTTATCGCACAATGCCATTCCTTTTTCTTTTTCACCTTTCTTTTGATAGCTCATGCCAATCATATATAAAGCCGAAGCTTTTGTTTTATCCAGTGCTAATATCTGGTCCCAATAACCAATTGCTTCGTCGTATTTTTTTGCGTCATAATGTGCTTGTGCTACCATATCCAGCAGGCTCATATCGCTGGGTCGCCTTTGCAACAACTCTTTCATGATGGCTAATCCTTTGTCCAGCTCACCGGAATTTAAATAAGCTACTCCCAGGTTCTCCATATATTCATTGTCTTTCGGATAACCTTTATCAGCAGCTTCCAGCAAGGTTTTCAATGCATTCTTATCATCGTTCATTCCATAGTATATCAACCCCAATTCATAAATCCACCGGTTTTTAGTAGTATCCAATGCTATTGCTTTTTGAAAATACGGAACGGCTAATTTAAAATTATTCATATCAGCATAGCTGCGGGCTATATAGTATGGAATCTCCGCGTTCTGGGGTTCTTCTTTTCCGGCAGCGTCTAAAAATTTTATAGCGTCGCCCAGGTTTTCTTTATCGTAATTGGCTTTGCCTATATAGTAAGCTACTTTTTCATCGGGCGCCACTTTTTTTAATAGCTGTGCATATTTAATAACATCATCTAATTGATGCATATTAAATGAAAGCAACATCAGTTGTTTGTATGTATTGGCTGATGCATCGCCGAGGCTTTCTAATTGCTGGTATTTTTCCCGTGCCTGGCCATACCGGCGCATGTCGTTATAGGAGGCTGCCAGTTCGCCTACAATTTGCTTATCAGATTTGTTATAGCCATATGCTTTTTCAAAGTCTTTCATAGACTCCAGCGTGCGGCCACTTTGTTTTTCTGCTAATCCTTTTTGTAAAAAAATTCCTGCGCTGTCAGTTTGGGCAAATAGGCCGGTGGATATACCTATTAACGCGGCAGTTAATATAGATTTTGACATAGGGATACTGTTTATACGGGTGATAAGATTCATTTCAAAAGTAAATTTTTACTCTAAAAAGTCAAAGTAAAAGCGGTGCCCTGACAACGAAAATTATACCAGTTAAGTATTTACTTTAGTACGATGGCAGCTAAAGGCGGCAAATTCACTATTATATTGTATTTCTTTTCAGATACATTAACATTTTGGGTGCGGATGTGCGGGTTGTAAATGTTGCCAGTGCCCCAATATTTTTTAGCGTCGCTGTTAAAAATCTCCTGGGTGTATATCTTGCCGCTGAGTTCAATATGCCAATCCATCCGTGGTTCGGGTGTCAGGTTCAGTATTATCAATAAATCATCCACTTCCCTGGTGCCTTTGCGCCGGTACACTATCACACATTCATCCCGGTGGTTCAGGTCAATCCAATCAAAGCCATAAATGGTAAATTGGTTTTTATACAATGCCGGCTGACTTACTAAAATCTGATTCAAATCTTTAATACATTGCTGCATTCCAATATGAGGTTCGTGCCCCAGCAAGCCCCAATCCAGTTCCCGTTTATAATTCCATTCGGTGGTTTGTGCAAATTCATCACCCATAAATAAAAGCCGTGCGCCGGGGTGTGTCCACATATAAGTATATAAAGCCCGCAGGTTGGCAAACTTCTGCCATTCATCTCCCGGCATTTTGTATATCATAGGTGATTTGCCATGAACCACCTCATCGTGGCTTAGCGGCAGCATAAAATTTTCATTGTAGAAATATACCATGCTGAAGGAAAGCTTGTTTTGATGATGGCTTCTGAAAAACGGATCAATCTTAAAATAATCCAATGTATCGTGCATCCAGCCCATCATCCATTTCATGCCAAAGCCAAGGCCTCCGGCAAAAGTGGGCTGCGAAATGCCCGGCCAGTCGGTGGCTTCTTCAGCAATGGTTTGCACGTCCGGGAAATCCCGATATATGGTTTCATTCAAATCTTTAATAAAAGCGATCGCTTCCAGGTTGCCGTTGCCGCCATATTCGTTAGGTTCCCACTGCCCATGCGAACGCGAATAATCTAATTTGAGCATGGACGAAACCGCATCCACCCGTATTCCATCAATATGAAACAGATCAAACCAAAAGCGGGCACTGCTTATAAGAAATGATTTGACTTCTCCCCTTTTATAATTAAAAATATAGCTGTTCCAGTCTGGATGAAAGCCCTTGCGCATATCCGCATATTCATACGTATGCGTTCCATCAAACATAAATAACCCGTGGGCATCATATGGAAAATGAGAAGGCACCCAGTCTAATATCACTCCAATATCGGCGTTGTGCAATTCATCTATCAAATGCATAAAACCTTCCGGCTCGCCAAAGCGGGATGTGGGAGCAAAAAAACCAGTGCACTGATATCCCCAACTGCCATCGAAAGGATGTTCCATTACCGGCATAAACTCTACATGGGTAAAGCCCATTTCTTTTACATAAGGCACCAGTCTTTGGGCTATATAATAGTAGTCATTGTAAGCTTCTTCATTATTGGCATCCGGACGCATCCAACTGGCCAGGTGCACCTCATATACACTCCAGGGAGCATCCAGTGCATTGCACTCTTTTCTTTTGTGCATCCAGGTTTCATCCTTCCACTCGTAATCGAACTGCCAGGTAATGGTAGCAGTTTTTGGACGCTGCTCCCAGTAGTTTGCAAACGGATCCCCTTTTTCGGTTATTCTGCCTTCAAAACCTGTAATATGGTATTTATAGATCTCTCCTTTCTTTATTCCGGGAATAAATCCTTCCCATATGCCGCTGTTATCCCAGCGCGGGTTTAGTAAATGCGACTCTTTATCCCAGCCATTGAAATTACCCATTACAGCCACCTTTGTAGCATTGGGTGCCCAAACGCAAAAGTAGTAGCCTTCTTTATCCAATACGGATATAGGTTTCGATCCAAATTTCTTATAGAGCGTATAGTTGGTACCTTGCTGAAAGGTTTGTACGTCATTGTCATATAGCAATGAATAGTTCCAAACCTCCTTAGACGTATCAATAAAGTTTTTGTCTTCGTAACGCTCTGCTTGCTTAAGCGGTTTAGGATCAGAAACAGAAGAATCCATTTCGTTGAAGATTTCCATATCCGTAATTTTTGGAGTGATCAATATTATTACTTCATCAATTCTAATACCCAGCTGGTTTTAGCAGGAATTTCCCAGGGTTCGTTTAAATTATTGGTGGTACCATTTATAATGTTGCGAGCTTTTGTAAAGCCATTGGTCCGCTCTGAAAACTGGTCAGTTTGAATGGTTTTACTGTCATTGCCCATGTTCATTACTATCATAATAGTTTGTTTTCCATCGTACCGAAAGTAAGTGTACACATTATTGTCCGGTACATACTGCATCATTTTACCGGTTTTTATGGCAGAAGATGATTTGCGGAAATTGGCCAATGTTTTAGTATAAGATAGTATATCCAGTTCATCCGGCGATAAACCTTCTTTAGTAAATGCACTCTTTTTATCTTCTTTCCAACCACCAGGAAAATCGAGCCGCACCAGGCCATCCGGGTTAGATACTCCTTTCATCATTACCTCCGTACCATAATACATTTCCGGCGTGCCTCTTTCGGTAAGCAACCAACTGATGCCTATTTTTAATTTATCCTTGTCTTCTCCATATTGCGAGTAGGCCCGCGTCATATCATGGTTATCTAAAAATATCACATTGTTCATGGGGTTTTGATACAAAAGGTCATTGCTCAATGTTTGATATAAGCCATTACCTCCGTCGCCGTTATTAGTAAGGGCCGGTTGAATGCCGCTGAACAAACACTGAAAATCGCATACGCCGGTTTCATTGCTTTTAAATGGCGTATTCATATTGTTCCGGGTAAAATAAGCCTGATTAACCGTTCCCTGTACCCATGCTTCACCAAACATGGTCATCCTGGGATATTCATCTATCAATGCCTGATTGCAGCGGTTCATAAAATTCTGATCTACATAAATATAAGTATCGATGCGCCAGCCGTCTACACCAAATTCTTCTACACTCCATATGGCATGCTGTATTAAATAGTTGGCCACATAAGGATTGCTCTGGTTCAGATCGGGCATTTCATTGGTAAACCATCCATCTGCCATTTTCTTTTTATCTACCTGTGCTCCATGCGGATCGAACTGCGTCTGATCTTTATAATTGGGTTTGGTAAACGTGGGCCATTGATGCAGCCAGTCTTTCATAGGCATATCCTGCACGGTAAAATTGTATAGCCCCACGTGGTTATATACTACATCCTGAATCAACTTCATGCCTCGTTTATGCAGATCATCGCTTAGATCTTTATATGCGGTTTCCCCGCCGAGGCGGGGGTCAATTTTATAATCATTGGTGCTGGCATATCCATGCTCCGTGCGGTTGGGCATATCGTTTTCTAATACCGGCGTCATCCAAAGCGTGGTTACGCCCAAGTCCTGCAGATAATCCAAATGATTGATGACGCCCTGCATATCTCCGCCATGACGTAAATAAATAGAATCACGGTTAAGCGACTGATCTTTCATACCGGCTACTTTATCATTACTATAGTCGCCATTGCTAAAGCGGTCGGGCATTAGCAGGTAAATAAAATCGCTGGAAGTAACGCCTTGCGCATATGCTGTACCGTTACCTTTTCTCCTTGCCTTCAATTCATAAGGAATATTGGCTACCGGGCCGCCAGATACTTTAAAATTAAATGAGCCAGGTTTGGCGGCATCGGCAATTACCACATCTACAAAAAGATAATTTTTATTTTCTACCTTATTTATTTTTTTGATGGTTACACCCGGATACGTGGTGGATATAGTGGTGGCATTGCCAATATTACTGCCATGCAGCATCAGTTGCAGGCTTTTATTTTTCATACCTGTCCACCAATGCGTAGGATACACATCAACATTACCCTGGGCAAAAATTTGAAAAGAGAAGAGTAAAAAGAAAAAGTAAAATAATGGTTTCATGTTTATTTATATAGGTCGTTGTTCTGCAAGCATAATATCTTCAACTATTTCCTTAGCCGTTTCATCAGGCTGTTCTTTTACAATAAAATTCATCAGGCCCGCAATGATCATGGACACACCTCCAACTACCAGCGCATAAATACTTTGGTTGTTAAAAACATGGTTTATAAAAAAGCCTAAAATAGCAGCAGCTATAATTTGTGGTATCACAATAAAGAAATTAAATACCCCCATATAAAAACCCATTTTGCTGGGCGGCAGGGCCCCTGCTAATATTGCGTAAGGCATTGTTAAGGTAGAGGACCAGGCGAGCCCTATACCCACCATAGGCAATAATAATAACATGGGAGATTTGATAAAAAAGATTCCTATCAAACCAAGTCCGCCAATAATCAAACAAATCATATGCGTTAAGCGACGGTTTGTTTTAGCCGCTATCAGCGGTAACAAAAAAGCCGTTAATGCCGATATACCGTTATATACCATGAACATCACTCCTACCCAGTCTCCGGCATCCTGAAAGGCCTTAGAGGTAGTATCAGTAGTGCCATAGGCGTTTTGAGCTACACCTGCTGTTGTGTATATCCACATAGCGAAAAAAGCCAGCCAGGTAAAAAATTGTACCACAGCCAATTGCAACATGGTTTTGGGCATAGTGCGAATGCCTTGTGTAATTTCTTTAAAAGCGTGTGCCAGTCCGTGGCTTTCCCTTTTATCTTCCTTCCACTTATTAATATTTTCTGGTGGAAATTCTTTGGAAGTAAATACGGTCCAGGTAACTGCTAACAAAAAAACAGCGCCACCAATATAAAAAGAATATTTTACCGAATCCGGAATAACGCCTGCGGTAGCTGTATTGCTAAAGTGAAGAACATTTGTAAATATATACGGCAGCAGCGAAGCAATGACAGCTCCTAATCCAATAAAAAAGGTTTGCATAGCAAAGCCGGATGTACGTTGTGAAGGCGGCAATTTATCACCTACAAAAGCCCGGAAAGGTTCCATCGAGATAT
>JAICHT010000112.1 GCA_025924755.1 Chitinophagaceae bacterium
GTATTATGCTCGTCCTTGCTGCAGCCGGCAAATCAAACATTTATGATGGTCGGCATAAAGCTGGCAGTAAAAAAGGTGATCTCAATAAATTTACTTCGGTTACTGCTTTCATGTTCTGATTGGTTTTTCAGGCCATTCGTCTGTTGCAGCTTTACTATACAAATTTATAGTCAAAAAAACTTTTTATCCGTTCGTCATTGGTATTGAACACTTCTTCAAAGCTTCCCTGCCGTATAAACTTTCCATCGTATAACATTAAAATTCTGTTGCCGGTAGATTTAGCGCAGGTAAGATCGTGGGTAATGATAATGGAACTGGTATGATACTTCTTCTGTACCTTGTTAATCAGGTTATTTATTTCAATACAGGTGACGTGGTCAAGCCCGCCGGTGGGTTCGTCATACAACATAATCTCTGGCTGCAAAATAAGCGTACGGGCAATGCCAATGCGCTTCTTTTGACCACCCGAAAGTTTAGAAGGCATCTGGTTAATGGTCTGGGACAGGCCTACTGAATCCAGTACCGATTCTATTGCTGCAGCAACTTGATCCTCGCTAAATTTTTTCTGGCTTCTTATCAAAGAAAATTCAAGGTTTTCTCTTACGGTCATACTATCATAAAGCGCACTGCCCTGGAATATAAATCCAATTTTTTGCCGCAGTTCTTTTAATTGTTTTTTATTCAGCTGAGTAATGTCTTCTCCCAATACTTTCACAGTACCTGTATCAGGCATCAGCAAGCCAGCTATTAGTTTAATTAAAACAGATTTGCCGCTTCCGGAGCGTCCAAGTATCACCACGTTTTCACCATCATACACATCAAGACTAATCCCTTTCAGCACCTCATTATCTTCAAATGATTTATAAAGACCCCGAATGCAAATGACTGCTTTAGTTTCAACGGGTTTCTTGGCAATCGGATCAGATATTGCATTTTCCATAGCGTTATTATATGAACCTTATCCAATTAGGTACTTGAACAATAATAATTTCTTCAATAAAAATAAAAAACATGGAAACGACTACTGAGCTGTTAGCAGCTAATCCGACACCTTCTGTACCCTTACTGGTGCTATACCCTTTATAGCAACTTACTATACCAATAGTAAATCCATAAACGACGGATTTTATAACCGATGCATTGATATCCAGAAAAGTGATATCACCAAAAGCATTATGAAAGAAGGTGACAAAACTGGTTTGTTCATTAATGTGTACATCTATAAATGATTCTAACAAGGCGACAAGAGCTGTGTACATCATTAACAATGGAATCATCAAAGTAGTAGCCATTACACGGGTTAACTACTAAAAATTTAAAGGGGTCAGCAGGTGAAACTTCCATCGCATCAATCTGCTCCGTTACCTTCATAGATCCCAACTCTGCACCAATTCTGGAACCAACTTTGCCAGCACTTATTAAAGCCGTGATAAGAGGCGCCAACGCTCTGATGACTGCAATGGCAACTAAAGAAGGCAACTACGAAGTAGCGCCAAAGTCAGACAGGGAGGGGCGTGATTGCTTGGTAAATACCAAACCCGTAATAAAACCGGTTAAACTTATAAGCGCAGGCGATTTATAGCCTACATTATAACATTGCCTTATTAACTCTTTAAATTCAAATGGTGGCTTGAATCCTTCTTAAAAAAACAGTGAATTTAAATACCTCATACACATCATTAAAAAACTGATCCATCCCTCTGGAAATGACGTAGCGCCTGGATGGTTTATAGGTAGTGTTCATTGCTGATCGTCGTATTTAATGGATATACAACATAATTGATAAATTAACTTTACCTGCCTTATTGAATACCAAAACTAAGCAAGCACTCACTTGTCGGCACTGATTACCATCAGTAGAAATGATGATGTTGATATTATGCTGATTTCAACAGTACAGGCATATAATAAATCTTTATTTACGTGTGATAACTATATGGGTTATGGAGTACAGGTAGTCATAACTTTTATTGAGATATATTTCTGACCGTGCTATATGCAGTAGCAGCAAGAACAACTTAAGCGATATAAAAGCAATCTGAGGTTACGCACCTATTTATTGAGCCCTATCAATAACTTCTGACACATTTGATATGATTTGTTTTATGATTTCGGTCATCTACTACGATGATGTGTCTCATTGTAAATAGGCATAATAAAACTTCTCTTTGAGAAGGTTACATGATAAGCCAATTATCTGAAACGTAAGGGTTCTTAATAAAGAATGCATAACTCATAAATTATTATTAGCCAGGTAGTGATACTGATATTTATAACTTTTACTTTTTAATAAAATAATTCTATATAGATATGAAAATAAATAGCATGGATGTTTTAAAATATATGGCCTTTAGCCTAATGGTTATGCTCATACTTTATGTAGGCAGTATTTTGTTCGTGCCCATGTTTTATGGTCTTTTCATTGCTATTGTATTATATCCTGTCTGCAAAAAATTAGAGCAATATGGCTGGTCAAGAAGTTTAGCAATAACGGCAGGATTATTTATAGTTGTTATCTTATTTGCTGTTTTGTTGATCGTGTTGGTATTACAGGTAAATGCTTTTCGTATAGATATACCACAACTTCAAACAAAATTGCAGCCTTTATTGCAGCAATGTCAGTATTGGATAACGGAGAATTTCAATATTACCGCCGCTTCTCAAAATGAATGGTTAAGCAATATTTTAAAGCAGACCGGTAATAATGTGAGCAGTATTTTCAGGAGTACCTTCAATACTATTTTTATTTTATTTCTGACACCTGTGTTTTCAGCTTTATTCCTTTATAACAGAAGAGATTTTGTTCTTTTCCTTACAAAACTCGTAAAAGATAAGGATCATCAAAAGTTGGCTGTAATTCTCAATGAAACGATTCATTCTTATTTCAATTTTATTAAAGGAATGATTATCGTATATATCATTGTTGGCGTCCTTAATAGTATCGGCTTGTTGGCATTAGGAATAAAGCACGCCTTGTTGTTTGGTTTTCTTACCGCTGTTATGACCATTATCCCTTACATAGGCATTTTTATTAGTTCCCTGCTCCCCATCTCGATGGCCTGGATTACAAAAGGTTCTGCATGGTATCCTTTGGGCGTCATAGGCATATTCGCTTTTGTGCAATACCTGGAAGCGAATGTTATTTTTCCAAAAGTTGTGGGCACTAAATTAAACATAAGTACATGGGCCACATTAGTGGCTGTTCTTGCAGGAAATATATTATGGGGTGTGGCAGGAATGATATTGTTTATTCCCTTTGTTGGCATCCTTAAAATTATTACCGATCATATGCCTGAGTGGCAGGCACTTAACATCTTACTCTCCCGTGAGCAGCCAACAACAAAAAATAACTACAAACCTAAAAAGGCAAATGTTCAAGCGGAATATACAGCATAGGTATATGAAATATTTGCCCTTCATGAAGGAAGTTGTGTATTTACTGCCTGGTCTAGTCTCTTGATAGCTTTCTTTATTTACCCTTCCGTTAAGTAGTTGTAGTTTTATCAGTAATGACAACTTATATCATAAAGTGATTAATAAAACTTAAAGCTAACGAAACATGAAGTGGCATCATCTATCAATTGAACAGGTGGCTGATCAACTTACTACATCAATTGATAGCGGTTTAAGCAGTGCTGAAATAGACAACAGGATAAAGCAGTATGGATACAACCGTATTGAGCAGGCAAAAGAAAAAAGCCCGTGGCAGATATTGCTACAGCAGTTTCTTGCACCAGTCGTTTATTTATTAATTGCGGCCGCTGCTATTTCGTTCTTTCTGGGAGATGTTGCAGAAGGTATTGCTATTATCATTGTTATTTTTATAAATGCTGCTATCGGTTTTTATATGGAGTGGCAGGCGATCACTTCCATGAATGCAATCAAAAAGATGGATGTGGTGCAGGCTAAAGTTATAAGGGAGGGAACTTTACTGGAAGTGCCTTCCGATGAAGTAACAATAGGTGACCTGATCTACATAGAGGCAGGGGATGTGATTCCTTCAGATGCCCGGCTAACAGAAACCAGGCAATTACAGGTAAATGAATCCGCTCTTACAGGCGAATCGCTGCCGGTGGAAAAGAAGAACATTCTATTGCCAGAAGACACTATTTTAGCCGAGCAGCACAATATGCTTTTTAAAGGCACCACGGCAGTTCAGGGTAATGCCAAAGCTATAGTAGTGGGTATAGGAATCAATACTGAGTTGGGCAATATATCTGAAATGGTAATGCAGGCGCAGCAATCTGCTACGCCATTAGAAAAAAAGCTGGAGGCACTGACTAAAAAACTGATCTGGCTTACGGTGCTCCTCGCTATTGGTTATTTCCTAATTGGTTTTTTTAAAGGCAATTCTTTTCTTCTATTGTTGGAAACAGCTATTGCAATGGCCGTGGCAGCTATTCCGGAAGGGTTGCCTATTGTGGCAACTATTGCTTTGGCGAGAGGTATGCTGCGCATGTCTAAAAAAAATGTGTTGGTAAAACATTTAGCTTCTGTAGAAACATTGGGAAGTGCCAATGTTATCCTTACCGATAAAACGGGAACCTTAACTGAAAATAAAATTAAACCCACCACTATTGTTACAGGAAAACAAACCTATGAACTGGATGAATTAAAAGAGGTTGTTGATGAAGACCGGCCTGTAATTGACAAAGTATTTCTCATTGCGTTATTATGCAATAATGCTATTATCCATGCAGAAGGAAAGGAGATTGGTGACCCTCTGGAAGTTTCTTTATTGAAATGGGCTGCCTCACACCAGTTTTCATTACAAAACATGCAAAAGAAGTTCCCAAGAATTGATGAAGAGCCTTTCAGTTCTGATACGAAGTACATGGGAACATTGCATAAGAAAAATGAAAAGTTTATTGTTTGTGCAAAAGGTGCCCCGGAAGAATTGCTGCAAAAGTGCACGCATGTATTTGATGGTAATAAAACAACAATTTTAACTGACAACAAAAGAAATGATTGGTTACGCCATAGCGAAGTCCTGGCACAGGAAGGTGTCCGTGTATTAGCCTTTGCCTATCTCGAAACGACAAATCATCCCGGTAATGATTTTTTGCAGCACCTTATTTTAGTGGCGCTAATTGGTTTTATTGATCCTCCGCAGCAACAGGTGCTACAGGCCATTGATGAATGCAAACAAGCTGGAATAAAAGTGGTGATGCTCACAGGAGATCATCCTTCTACAGCCTTGCATATTGCCAGGAAAATACATTTAACAGAAGACGGTGTAGTTGTTAACGGAAAAGATATTACAGACTGGAGTAAGATGGGTAAAGAAGAAAAGAAGGAGGTTCTTGCATCGCCTGTTTTTGCAAGGGTAACGCCCAGGCAAAAGTTGGATATTGTTACCTTATACCAGGAGAATGGTTATATAGCTGCCATGACGGGTGATGGTGTAAATGATGCCCCGGCTTTAAAAAAAGCAGATATTGGAATTGCTATGGGACTAAGAGGAACACAAATAGCAAAAGAATCAGCCGACCTTATATTAAAAGACGATTCTTTTACATCTATTGTATCTGCAATAAAACAAGGCCGCATCATTTTTGAAAACATACGTAAGTGTATCATATTCCTTCTGTCATGTAATCTGAGCGAGATATTAGTAATATCAACAGCCGCATTTCTTTCCATTGCATCGCCTTTAACCCCCTTGCAGATATTGTATTTAAATTTAGTTACTGATGTTTTTCCTGCCTTGGCATTGGGTATGGGCAGGGGAGATGCTACTGTTATGAAAAGGCCGCCCCGCCGCTCAGAAGAAGGTATGATAACCGTTCAGGACTGGAAAGCCATTCTTATTTATTCTGTCATTATCACATTGTCTATTGCAGCCGTATTTGTTTATTGCCAACATTATCTTCAGTTTGACGATCATATTTGTAACAACATTGTATTTCTGGGGTTAGCTATGGCCCAATTATTACATGTCTTTAATTTATCTTCTGCCCGTGTTTCCTTTTTTAAAAGTGAAATAACCATGAATCCTTATATATGGTATGGAATTGTAGTGTGTGTGCTTATCGTAACGGTTAGCTATCTGATTCCATCGGTGCGATCTGTGCTTTCATTACAACCATTAAGCTGGCAAATAATAATGTTAATCCTTATGGAAGCTATACTGCCTATTATTATTATCCAAATGTTGAAACGGCTTAAAATGATTATGTAAAATAATTATTTTCACCTACGCCAAATGAACATCTAAGCTAATTGTTTACGGGATGATATAGTAACTTTAGGAATACACCTGCTGTAAGTGCATCAATAAACTTCAAACCGCTGTACTAATACGTCATTACAGACGGATTGAATAAATTGCTGATGGTTATTTTCCCTGCCTTCAGCAATCCAGGAAACGGTAATATCTGGTCCGTTCTTTACCTGCAAAACCTGCTTATATTTTAATTTGTTCTCAACAAACAGGGCTTCGTACTCCTGCAAAATAGTATGATGATAAGCTATCGTAATCTTATATGTTTTAAACTGACTTGCCTTATCAATCCGTTGCTCAATCTTGGTTAATAAAAATAAAGACCCTAACACTACGCATGTTGCCACAAACACAAAAGTATATTGCCCAGTAGCTACCCCCATGCCCAATGCAGCCGTTACCCATATAGTGGCAGCGGTTGTAAGCCCATTCACACGATTATCTCCTTTAAAAATAACACCAGCCCCTAAAAAGCCTATGCCTGTTACGATATTGGATGCAATCCTGTCCGGGGTTTGTGGTGATATATAAACTGAAAACGTTGTAAACAGAAATGATCCGAGGCATATCATCATAATTGTACGGAACCCGGCCGATTTGCTTTTAAGTTCTCTTTCTGCACCAATCAGTCCGCCAATTATAATTACAATAACCAATCGAAGGAGTAAGGTATTGAATGGAGGCATACTTATCTTTTTGGATTATAAATTATTGTAGGGTGCAGCCTGATATAAAATATAGTACAATTTCGTATTCCTGTTGGATATTCAACGCATTATTGAAAAGACACGATAATTTTTCTCCGGCAATCTTTACATCAGGCACAGAAATGGAATCAATCACCATCACTTTGCTTTTCAAATTTCACAATACCTGATCCTGCAGAGAACTGGCGAAGGGCTACAGCCTTTTGGGTCTATTATTAAAGCGACTTCGATCTATGAGTTCACAAAAAAGTTTGGGTATCTTTCTATAACTGAAGCCTATTCTAATTGAAATCACTATTCAAAATAGGTATGCAGGATCTGTTTAATTGTTTAGGCTTTGAATAAATGCTTACAGTAATCAGCATCTGCAATTAAAATATTTTAAATCGTTCACAACAGGCTTTTTCCAGGCTTTCCCTGTCATCAGGATGGGCAATGTCAATTAAAACTTTAGCCCGTTGACGCAGGTTTTTACCATATAAATATGCAATACCGTATTCCGTTACCACATAATGCACATGAGCCCTGGTAGTAACTACACCGGCACCCGGCTTTAACATAGCTACAATACGAGCAATACCTTTATTGGTACGCGATGATATGGCAATAATAGGCTTGCCGCCTTCACTCAGGGCAGCGCCTCTCATAAAATCCATTTGCCCACCAACTCCGGAAAACTGGTAGGTTCCAATGGAGTCAGCACAAATTTGCCCGGTAATATCAATTTCGATGGCGCTGTTAATGGATACCATTTTATTGTTTCTGCGTATTACATGCGGATCGTTTACATAACCAATGTCCAAAAACTGGAAAAAGGGATTATCGTTTACATAATCATATAATGTTCGGGTGCCTAAGGCAAATGAGGTGACCACCTTATTGGGGTGTATATGCTTGTATTTATTGGTTATAACTTCATTTTCAATTAAATCAATAACTCCATCCGAACACATTTCTGTATGAATGCCCAGATCTTTATGACTGGCCAGCGATTGTAATACCACGTTTGGTATAGATCCGATGCCCATTTGCAGGGTGCTTCTGTCTTCAATTAAACCGGCTACATATTTCCCAATCTGTAGCTCCTCACTTGTAACTTGATCATTATAATCTGCCTCATGTAGCGCATCGTTACATTCTACCATTGCATAAAAGTGGCTGCAATGAAAGAGCCCGTCTCCGTGGGTACGCGGTACATTCGGATTTACTTGTGCTATTACATATTTGGCAGTATAAACAGCGGATCTTGTAACGTCTACTGATAAGCCTAATGAGCAATAGCCATGTGCGTCTGGTGGAGAAACATGAATCAGGGCTACATCAATTGGTAATATACCCTGGGCAAAGAGGTGTGGTATCTCACTTAAAAATGCAGGTACATAATCTGCTCTTCCTTCATTAACCGCATTGCGTACGGCAGCCGATACAAATAAAGAGTTGATCCGGAAGCTGTCCGCATATTCAGGTTTATCTACTTCCATATTTCCATAAACAGAAATAAATACCAACTCAACATCTTTCAGGCGATTGGCCTGTTTTGCCAGTTCTTTTATTAAAAAAGAAGGTGTTTGTGCACTTCCCTGTATAAACACCCTATTGCCTGATTGTACAACAGCTAGTGCCTGTTCAGCATTGGTGTAAGTAACCGATGTTTTCATATAAAAAGGTGATTTTATTACGAAATTTCGTGAACTGCAGCAAAGAGAACACCTGACGGTTGTAATTTAATGAGGCCAACATTTATCCTGGCTTAGGAACTACTATGGAATGGAACACCGCTGTAGCACATATTATTCTAAACATTTCAAATAAAGTAGCCTATTATAAAATTTTAAGATCAGAAATAATCTATGACAAACCTGGTCATAGCAATCCTTCCTTTATCGCTTTCTAACCAGATGGTTTATTGGTCATACCTATTTAATATCCAACTTAGAAACTTTAAATGAAAATAGTAAAAAGAGATGCTATAAAATAAAATGGGAGAATACAGGCTTTTCTTAATGGCTTTATCTTAAATCATCACCCTGCTGTAAACCCTCCATCAACTGTCATAGCATGACCGGTAACAAAGGAGGCCGCATCGGAACAAAGCCATATCACGGCCTCGGCAACTTCTTCGGGCTGACCCATTCTGCCAAGTGGCTCCATAGCAATATATTGTTTTTCCACTTCTTTGTCGCTGCCGGTTAGCCGGTCAATCATGGCTGTATGAATTACACCAGGGCAAACCGCATTCACCCGGATTCCTGTTTTGGCATTTTCAAGAGCTGCTGTTTTGGTGAGACCTATTATGCCGTGCTTACTTGCTACATAGGCAGCCAATCCTGCAAAACCGCTTAATCCGGCTACGGAGGCACAGTTCACTATAGCTCCTTTGCCCACTTTCTGCATTTGCAAAATTTCCTGCTTCATGCAAAGCCATACGCCTTTCAGGTTAATAGCTATTGTTTTATCCCAGTTCTCCTCGGTACATTCATGTACGGGGGCCATATTACCTTCAATACCTGCATTATTGAAAGCAAGGTCGAGGTGGCCAAAAACAGCAATTGCTTTTTCTATCATAGCACCTACATCATTAGCTTTAGAAACGTCAATATGAACAAAAATACCTTCACTTCCCGCTTCTTTGATTTCTTTGAGTGTAGCTTCTTTCTTGTCTTCAACCCAATCGGCTACTATTACTTTAGCGCCTCTTTTGGCAAAGGCAATCGCTGTGGCACGGCCAATACCAAAGCTGCCACCTGTAACCAGCGCTACTTTATTTTCGAATAGCTTATCCATATACATTGATTTAGGTTAAAAGTAATAGCATAGTAAAGCACAATCAATGACCAGTATCAGCGGAATACATGATTAAAAGTTCAATGAAATCAGACCTGTTCATTTTTGTTTTGAAAAGAAAGAATTATCCTTTTGAAATTTAGAATATTGATAGTGTGGTTATAGAAAAGTGATTTTATTTTTTAATGTTTTATTAAATTTTTCAAGGAAGATGACGCTTAGTAAATTTTTGCGCTTTTGTTTTATAATGAAAGGTTAGTATGTTCATTGAAATTATTTTCATTATTTAAAAAACTTTTTCTTCAATGATATTGTAAAAAGTAAAAAAAATAAACCTAAGCAATAGTTATTTTTTTCTCTAAATAAACATCCTGAATTGCATGTAAAAGATGCACACCTTCTTCAAAAGGTCTTTGAAATGCTTTTCTTCCGGTAATCAATCCCATTCCGCCGGCCCGTTTATTAATAATAGCAGTTAATAGGACTTCCCTCAAATCCGATTCGCCTGCTGAAGCCCCTCCAGAATTAATGAGTCCGATTCGTCCATTGTAGCAATTTAAAACCTGGTATCGGCATAGGTCAATAGGATGGTCTGTAGAAAGTTCCGTGTACATGCGCTCGTCTAATTTGCCATAACTGCTTCCTCCCATATTCAGGGCTTTAAAGCCGCCGTTCAGCTCCGGCAGTTTTTGCTTAATAATATCAGCTTGAATGGTTACTCCTAAATGGTTAGCCTGA
>JAICHT010000113.1 GCA_025924755.1 Chitinophagaceae bacterium
GATCAAAATGATGCAGTAATTAAAGCAGAATCCGGCTATAAAACCCTGCTGAATGACGGCGCTGACCTTGAGAAAAAAAGAGCGGATATGGAACAGAAAATAGCAGATAACAAAACACGCCAGGAAAAACAAAAAGCAGAAGTGGAAAAACAAAGGCAGGCGCTGGCGGCTTTGGTAAACCAAAGGAAAGCCTGATTTTTCAATACACTAACACATGCATTATGACATACTCACACGAACTGAGGATTGGAAATTTAATTGCTCAGGATGATTCTGGTCAATACTATCAATTAAAGAGTGGGGCTGATATTGACAATCATACAGAAGGTTTTTCACCTATTGCCCTTACCCAGGAAGTACTTAGCCAATGTGGTTTTGCTTTTCATGAGCACTTCAAAATCTGGCAAAAGAACAGAACGCTTCCCCAACAGGGGCCTGATATGGAGTTGGACCTGGATTTTTGGGTGCTTGATTTTTCGCACCATCGTATAGGGGTAGCGTTGAAAAGCTTACACCAGTTACAAAATTTCTACTTTGCAATGAAAGGAAAGGAATTAGAGATACAAGCATGACCGGTACTGAAGGCAAAGCCGAAGGGGCGGTCATGGGTACAAAGGCCTACAAAGGAGTTGCCGCAATGATAATGCTGCTTATAGGCCTAAAACTACCTGAAGCTACCCGTACTATATGCAAAACTTTACCAAACGAATTTTAGTATTGCAGGGGTTCAACCCTGAATTTTTCTTTAACCGGATATATACAGTAAAAGGTACTATTTACCACGTTTCCGTACTGGATAAAAAAAGGCATACCTACATTTTTAACATGGAGCAAAGAGACAGTAAATGGAAAATTATTAATGCCGCAAAGTTTCCTGGCTGGATTATGAATGTAGAACATGAACTAGAGAACGCAATCTTTGGGAGTTTGACCCGATAAATTTTAAACTGAAACACTACACAAGAGTAAGTACCCTTTGAAAAAGATTTCTTCAACTTAGATATGATAGCTCTGATGTTGTGTTTCCATCAATAAGTATTTCTTAAAAGGTCATCTTTACTTCATTTAACTATAGCAACCCCTGCTTTAACGAATACTTTGTCGTAAACTCACTAATAAGCTTACCTTTTGCTCAGCAAACCTACATGAACTTTAAAGATGGATTTTATTAGGTTTGAAAAGCAGTTCTATGAATTATTCTACTAAGACTATCCTTTGTGTTGATGATGATATTGATGATTTTACCATGCTACAGGAAGCCCTTAACGGTATTGAAGCCAGTCACCACATTATAAGTGCGAATGATGGTGTTCATGCGTTGGAGCTTTTGGAGCATATGAAGTTAAAAGGTCAACTTCCCTGTCTGATTGTTTTAGACATCAATATGCCCCGCATGGATGGCAAACAAACCCTTACCACTATACAGAGCGATGCATCTTTTTGTTCTATACCCCTTGTTCTTTTCAGTACTTCCTCCAGTTCACTTGATAAAAGCTTTTCACTTTTGAAGCAAGTGGAATTGATTACAAAGCCACTGAATGTAAAAACCCTGCAGGCTATTGCAACGAAACTGTTACACTACTGTAATGACCACCTGATTGCAGAGGCGCTTGATTTTAAAGATGATCTGCTTGTGCAAGAATAATTAACAAAAAACGTTTTAACCCTCATTGTTATCCTGTACCATCTTTTCTATTTCCTTTACATTGGAACGTCTTAGTGTTTCCACTTTCAAATGTATTCCAATCAGTCCATGTTTGCCATTAAAAGCAAGGAAACAGGAATCTTTTGGCATCTTATTTCCGTAAAGATCGCTTTCCATGATATATACATTTTCCAGTTGCGGGTATTCAAATACCCTTGCTGAAAGGGCGGTATCAGCATTTACAGGTTTGTCGGTAAGCCGTAAACCTACTGCCTTTATTGTTTCGGCATCTATATTGTCTTCATTAGTATTATTCATTGTTTACAGTTTTAAGATCGGTGTGATAGTAATGGTAAATTAAGGCTTTATAATAACATTCATTGTATTCTCTTTAGAAGCATTACTAAGTACTTTATGTGCACCCAATTTAAAATGATGGGTTAGTAATCTTGCCGACTCTAATTTTAGCCTAACTGTAGCTGCTTGTCACTTGCCAGGGATTGGGTAGGCATTCATTCCTTTAATATGACATGTTTGGTTTAGGGTAGGAGAGGTCATAAAAACGTAGGAAATGTACCAGGTAATCTCCATTTTCGCAACCAGCATTCCTTTATGAAGGGTCTTGGTTTCTTTAGTTTTCCGTTTTTAGGAGATCCGGCCAGTTCGGAGGCTTTGCAACTGTTGGGCAATAAAAGCATAAGGAAGCATTTTTTGCTAACGGTTTTGTTACCTTTTTAAAATACTCCAGCAATATGGCAAGGGGTAAATCCGCACCAAGCCCTTACTAGTAAAGGATTTTATCGATGTGATTCGGATTGGATTCGAACCAATGACCTACTGCTTAGAAGGCAGTTGCTCTATCCAGCTGAGCTACCGAACCATTTGCGGCCGCAAATATAAGTATTCCTGCCTAATGAAAGGCAAGCTTACTGTATGATCTTCTCTACGAACTTGCCCGATTGTTTATGTTTTAAGATCACTTTTTTTGTACCATAATGGGTCAGTTCTTCTTTCACAAAATAGTGCTCATTGTCATAATCTATCAGGTGGTTGTCTTTGCATAATCCTTCTTTTCCCCTCCATACCGGAAGCTGCACCGGTTCCCATAATTTACTTTTGGCAGAGCGGTAAGCTGAGTCTAATATGGCATTTACTACGTAACCGTCGTAAAATGTTTCTTTAGGTGCTTTACCACTTTCCATGGCATTGAACATATCGGCAAACATATGGTTATAGCCAAGCTCATTCAATTCATCACCCACCGGGAAGAGCCAGCCGGTATTGCTTTCAGCTTTTTCCGCTACATAATCGGTGCCTTTGCCGGTAGTAAACATTTCAAAGCCAGTGCGTAAAAAATTATTGATCCATATAGTACCTTCTGTGCCCATTACTTCATCCCGCAGGTCAAGTCCGCCACGGAAAGTCCAGCTTACTTCAAACTGGCTGATAGCGCCGGTTTCATATTTTATTAACCCAATAGCGTGGTCTTCTGCTTCGATAGGCTTTACCTGTGTATCAGCCCAGCACATTACTTCTACCGGCTTAATATCTTTACCAATATAGCTGCGGCCTATCTCTACACAATGGCAACCTAAATCCAATATACAACCACCACCGGCCTGTTCCAGGTCCCAAAACCAATCACTGTGCGGGCCAGGGTGCGTTTCCCTTGACTTGGTCCAGAGTATTCTTCCCAGTGCACCATTTTTTACGCTTTCATGCGCTTTAATAAATTTAGGAGTATATACCAGATCTTCCAGATAGCCATTAAATATTCCGGCCTTTTCCACAGCTTCCATCATGCGTAGAGCTTCGGCTGCATTGCGGCCCAGCGGCTTGGTGGTCATTACTGCTTTTTTGTGCTGGCAGCATAGCAATACGGCCTGCTCGTGCAAATGGTTTGGAAGTGATATGCATACTACATCTACATCCGGATGCGCTATTGCTTCTTCCATATTTGTAGTAACATGCGCTACCGAGTAATCGGCTGCAAACTTTTTAGCGGTTTCTTCCTTGCGGGAGTAAATGCTTACAATTTTGTCTTTGCTTCTGTACCCTTGTATGGAGTCAGCATAAAAGCGTCCGATAAAACCGGAGCCTAACATTGCAATTCGTGTCATAAAATATTCGTATTATTATCTGAGATTAGGTTGAATTTCATTTGCTTCTTCCACTGGTATCGTAAGGTCTTTTCTTTCTTTAAAAAATAAGATAAAGTAGAAGAGTACGCCTACGGCAATATAAGCCGGAACCAGCCATATGCGTTGCCAGTCGTGGGCAGCCCCCGACCTGTAGTTATCCACGATGATACCGGAAAACCAGGTGCCGATGAACATTCCTACACCATAGGTGGCAAATGTAAACAGCCCCTGCGCTGCATTTTTGATTTTTTCGCCTGCTTTCTTTTCGGTGTACATATAGCCGGTAACAAAAAAGAAATCGTAGCAAACGCCGTGCATGATGATACCTGCGTATAGCATCCAGCCATTGGGGTTGCCATAACCATATGCAAAACATATATACCGTAAGATCCAGGCAGCCATCCCCAGCAGCAACATGTTTTTTACACCAATCCTATTAAACAAAAATGGAATGGCTAAAATAAACAAGCCTTCTGATACTTGCCCTAAGATCATTTTATCGGCAGGGTGGTTCATGCCTACTTCATTTAAAAAAGGATTGGCAAAGCCATAATAAAAAGAAAGCGGGATGCACACTAATATAGCGGCAATAAAAAATATTAAATAAGGTCTTTCTTTAAAGAGCACAAAAGCCTCGGTGCCCAGTGCTTTAGATGCAGAGCTGCCCGCTGTAGCAGCCTTGGGTGGCGTATTGGGTAATATAAAACTATAAAGGCCTAAAGCGGCAGAAACCGCAGCCGCAATTTGAAAAGTGGCCGCTGTTTTTTCAAGCCCCAATTTACCAATGGTAAAACCCGCTACAATCCAGCCGATGGTACCAAATACCCGTATCCACGGAAACTGCTTGCCCGGATCGTTCATTTGGTAAAACGCTATACTGTTTGACAACGCGATAGTAGGCATATATAAAAGAGAATACACCAGGATTACCCAGTAAAAAGGAGAATTGCCGGTAATTTTTGTAGCCAGGAACAGCAAGGCCGCGCCTAACAAATGCAGCACTCCCATAATTTTTTGCGCAGCAAAAAAACGGTCGGCCACCATACCTACAAAGAAAGGAGAGATCATGGTGGCAATGGCCAGCGCACTAAAAGCTGCACCTATTTGTACATCGTTTGCATGCAGGCTTTCTTTCATATAGGTGCCCATGGTTACATACCAGGAACTCCATACAAAATATTCAAGGAACATCATGATGGCCAGCAAAACGCCTGTATTTCTTTTCATAAATAAACGTTAGATGAATATTGATTTTTGCAAGCTGATTTATATGGTAAGGTAACTTTTCTTCACCAAAGTTTTTAAGCTCAGTAAAAGATATTATCCTGTAGTTACGGAATCATAAATTAATACTTTATTCCAGAACTGCGAACAGGTTTCTATAAACTTTTGGTGCGTAGGATGCGGCTGATATGCATCATGTTCCTGCTGGCTTTCAAAAATTAATAGTAAAGAGTAGGAGTATGACCGTTCAATTACAGGGCGGTTAGTTGGGGCCGGTTTTCCTATTTCGCCCATTTTTACATGTTCTATTTTAGGCAATGATTTTACACCTGCCTCAAATTGTAAAATCTCATCGGGGTTAAGACCTTCTTTCAACCAAAAGAACACATGATGCACAAACATATTGCTGTATTTAAATGATGAGTAATGAATTAAGGATTGCGCGGTTTAAAAATCAGAAAAATCTAAAGGAGTTAAAAATAAGATATCTGCTTTTGATACGTTGTGCTGGTATCCCGGCATTGAAGAAACTTTTTTCCAGGCCGCATCATTGTTAAAAGCTTTCCAGTGTTCTTCTCTTGATTGCATACTGTCAAAGGTGGTCATGTACATTAAGTTAGGCATATGGCTTCCGCTAACCACCTCGGCATAAAAAACAGCATTAAAGTTAAGGCGTTTAAATATCACGGTTTCGCCGCCCTGGTTAAACATCTGCACCTTATTTAAATAGTATTTTTCGCTTGGGCTTTCATAACTGCGCAACTCATATATCCGGTCGGCTTTATTTCCTTTTAATTGTGGCAGGCTCATTTGCGGCGCCTTTTCAAACGCATGTAAAACAATGGTCTCAAACCGTGTAAAGGCAGGCTGGTTGTATTGTGCATTCGTATATTCCGTATCGGCCGTAGCATATTCCTTATCTATTTCCAATAGCATCGGCAGCTTCGTTAAGTCATCCAGCGATTTGAAAGGAAAGTATACATATACCTTTTTATCGGCTGCCGTATCATTACCTACAGGTTTAAAAACACCTACCGTTTTGTATCCCATACGGTGTAGGGCAGGCAGGAAGGCTGTCTGTAAATATTTTTCAACTAAAGCTTCGTGCTCGTTGTCTACTGCATGGTATATTCTTATTGCGTAATAACTGCCAGCGGCGGCAGGGCTTGCGGTGGCGTTCAGCGAAGTAGTAATTAAAGTTAAAAAAGAACATAAAACGAAAAGGCTGTAAAAAGTACGTTTCATACGAAGCTGTTTATTTTAAAATTGTTTTGAAATAGGTTTTTAATGATAACTATTTCGTTGGCGCTTGAAAGTAGTACAAAAATGAATAAAAAATATTTTAATAAAACTTATGTTACAAATTTGGTGGCAACTTATAAAAGAATAAACCTAACTTTCAGTTTATACCAAAAATCTGGTAACTAATTGCTTGCTTTATGTACACAAATAGGGTAGTTTTTTGGAGCATCATTGTAGCTCTTGGTGGTTTTCTTTTTGGTTTTGAAACGGCTGTTATCTCCGGCGCCGAAAAAACAATTCAACAACTTTGGTCTTTAAGTCCTTTTTGGCAGGGCTTCACCGTAGCCTCAAGCTTAATAGGTACCGTAATCGGTTCTATTATTGCAGGAACACCTGCACAGCGCTATGGCCGCAAAAAAGTGCTTACGGTTATTTCCATCTTGTATTTGTTCTCTGCTATTGGCTGTGCTTCTACTTCCATATGGTTGTTATTTATTGTCTTCCGGTTTATTGGAGGATTGGCTGTTGGTGCTTCCTCGGTAGTAGGGCCTATGTATATTTCAGAAATAGCCCCTGCAAAAATCCGTGGCCGGCTTGCAGGATCATTTCAATTAATGATAGTAACGGGCATTTTTGTAGCTTATCTTACTAACTTTTTATTTGTAGGAATGGGTGATGCCGCCTGGCGGTGGATGCTGGGAATTATGGTGATACCTGCTGGTTTGTTTGCCATATTGCTTCGCGTAATACCTGAAAGCCCAAGATGGCTGGTATTAAATAACCGTGATGAAGAAGCCAAAGCCGTCTTTCTAAAAACAGGAGAGCCGGATGCCGTAGCGCTTATACGTGAAGAACATGAACTTTCTAAAAAAGGTATCAAAGAACATCTGTTTAACGGGAAATATAACAAGCCTATTTTATATGCAGTAATCCTCGCCATGTTTAACCAGCTATCCGGCATCAATGCCATATTATATTATGCACCCCGCATTTTTGAAATGGCCGGTTTTAGTAAAGAGCAGGCATACCTGCAGCCGGTTTATATTGGTGGTGCTAATTTGTTTTTTACACTGTTGGCTATGACCGTTATTGATAAGTTTGGCAGAAAAGCATTATTATTAATAGGCGCTGTAGGAATGATTATATTCCTTGGCTTAACTGCCTATGCTTTTAAAGGAAGCGGCGGTATGGGCAGCAATGTATTGATATACCTGATTGGTTTTATTGCATTTTTTGCTTTTTCGCAAGGTGCGGTTATATGGGTTTTTATCTCAGAGATTTTCCCCAATTCTGTACGTTCGCAGGGCGGCTCACTCGGAAGCTTTACCCATTGGATCATGGCGGCTATCATATCATGGACATTTCCGGTAATAGTAGAAGGAAGCCCTAATGGCGGATTTTATTCCTTTGTGTTTTACAGTTTCATGATGTTGGTTTCTTTTATATTTATCTGGAAAGTAATGCCGGAAACCAAAGGAAAATCGCTGGAGCAAATAGAAAGAACCCTGGTATTGCATTAAATCATTTTAATTCCTTTATTTATGGACAATGCGAGCCTGAAGCAGGTAGTATGCTTTGGAGAAATTTTGTGGGATGTGCTGCCCGGTGGTGCAAAGCCCGGCGGTGCTCCTATGAACGTAGCTTATCATTTAAAAAAGCTAGGCCTTCAGCCTACAATAATAACAAGGGTTGGCGAAGATGAATATGGAACCCGACTGATTGAGCTAATGCGTCAGCATGGCATTGCTACTACCTATTTCCAAACCGACCCGGTACACAGCACCGGTATGGTATATGCGGAGCCAAACGAAAACCACGAAGTAACTTATGATATAGTATACCCGGCCGCCTGGGATTTTATTACTAAAGATGAGGCCACTGAACATGCCCTGCAATCTGCCGACTACTTTATATATGGCAGTTTGATAACAAGAGGGGAGCAATCAAAAAGCACGTTGTTTCAGCTTTTGGAATTGGCAAAAACAAAAGTATTGGATATCAATTTGCGGCCACCCTTTTTTAACCAAACCCTTATTGAGCAACTGATGCAGCAGGTAGACATCCTGAAGTTAAATGAGTCGGAGTTGGCGTTAATTGCCGGTTGGTATAACGATGCTGCAGATATAAAAGAACAATTACGTTTTTTACAGGATAAGTTTCAAGTCCCAACTGTTATAGTAACAAGGGGAGGAGATGGTGCCATTTTAAATTTGAACGGAGCGCTATATGAACATCCGGGCTATAAAGTGCAAGTGGCAGATACTGTAGGCAGCGGCGATGCTTTTTTAGCCGGCATGCTTTATAAATTATCGCAAAACACACCACCGCAACAAGCCTTGAATTTTGCCAGTGCAATAGGCGCTTTGGTAGCATCTTATTCTGGTGCCTGGCCTGATTATAAAGTAGAAGAGATAACAGCGCTGATGCGATAAATAGTTTAAAGAGATTATCCTATTTCATTATTAATACTTCTATTGCTTTTAAATAAAAAAGTTGCAGCTTATATGGCTGCAACTTTTAAAATATAAGTTCGCTTAAATTAAATCTCTCTTCTTTTCATTGCGTTTACGGCATAGTCTACTGCTCTTGCTGTTAATGCCATATAGGTTAAGGATGGATTTTGAGTAGAAGTGGAGGTCATACAAGCACCGTCCGTAACAAATACATTCGGGCAGGCATGTAATTGATTCCATTTGTTGAGCAGGGATGTTTTAGGATCATGGCCCATACGGACGCCGCCCATTTCATGAATATCCAATCCTGGCGCTTGTTTGCTATCATCTACAGTGATATGGGTAAACCCCGCTGCGGTATACATTTCGGTCATCTGCTCCTGAAAGTCCTTTACCATTTTTTCGTCGTTGTCATCATATTGAACCGAAATATTAAGTAAGGGTACACCCCAGTTATCCTTTTTAGTCGCATCTAAACTGACAAAGTTGGTTTCTTTTGGTATGGTTTCACCCATCATATGCGATCCGACATACCACGGGCCCAATTCATTGTTTTTGTTGGAAAGATTTTCTTTTAATCCTGCACCTACACCTTCTGCGTTTCGGTGTATGGAACGACCGGAACCAAAGCCGGCAGCATAGCCACGCAGAAAATCAGTTTCTTGTTTAAAAACATTCCGGAAACGGGGAATATAGGCACTGGTAGGCGTTCTTCCATCGGTGGTAGAATCCTTAAAGCCATCATACTGGCCGGATATATGGGCACGATAATTATGAAACGCAAAATATTTTCCAAGCAGTCCATTGTCATTTCCCAATCCATTTGGAAAGCGGTGCGATTTGGAATTTAATAAAATCAGGTTGGTATTTAAGGCTGCTGCGTTTACAAAAATTACGGGTGCATAATATTCAACCGATTCTTTGGTATTGGCATCTATCACCCGTACACCGGTAGCTTTTCCTTTTTGCTCGTCATATATAATAGATTGCACTACCGAAAAAGGACGTAAGGACATATTGCCGGTTTTTGCCGCCCAGGGTATCGTAGTAGAATTGGAATTATAATAACCACCAAATGGGCAGCCTCTTTGACATAGATCTCTTTTTTGGCACTGGCCCCTGCCTTGTTCTATATGTATCGGCTGCGGTTGGGTAAGGTGAGCACAACGGGCATATATTACGTGTCGGTCTTTGTATTTTTTAGCTACAAAATCTTTAAAATAATTTTCTACACAAGTAAGTTCAAGCGGCGGCAGAAATTCGCCATCGGGCAAATTGGGTAAGCCGTCTTTATTCCCGCTGATGCCTGCAAATTTCTCCACATGACTATACCAGGGCGCAATATCTTTATAGCGGATGGGCCAGTCTACAGCAAAACCATCCCGCGCAGGGCCATCAAAATCGTAATCGCTCCAGCGCTGCGTCTGGCGTGCCCACATAATAGATTTGCCGCCTACCTGGTAGCCGCGAATCCAATCAAACGGTTTTTCCTGTACATACGGATGCTCGTTATCTTTTACAAAAAAATGAGCAGCGTCTTCTCTAAATGCATAGCAGCGGCTTATCACAGGGTTTGCTTCAGTAATTTCCAATGGCATTTGCCCGCGGTGTTTAAACTCC
>JAICHT010000114.1 GCA_025924755.1 Chitinophagaceae bacterium
TGATTTTTATTATTATCACAGGTCACCTGGGTGGCTCGTTAACGCATGGTTCGGATTACCTGACCAGTGCTTTAGCCAACACGGAAGACACGGTTGTAACCGCTAAAAATATACCTGATATACAGGAAGCAAATGTATATGCCGATGTGGTGCAGCCGGTGTTGCAAACAAAGTGCTATACCTGCCACAGTGCTAAAAAACAAAAAGGAGGCTTACGGATGGATAAGGCCGATTTGTTTGTAAAAGGTGGTAAGGACGGAGCTGTTTTTGAGGCTGGCAGGGCTGATGAAAGTGAAATGATCAAACGCCTCTTATTGCCGCGGGAAGATGAGCACCATATGCCGCCCAAAGAAAAACCACAATTGAATGAACGGCAAATTGCCTTGCTGCATTGGTGGATAGAGCAGGGCGCTACATTCAATAAAAAAGTAAAGGAATTGCCACAGCCGGAAAAAATAAAACCTGTATTGATTGCCTTGCAAAGCGATCATATTTCAAATGAAATAAAAGCCTTACCGCCTATACCCGCAACAGCGGTGGAAAAAGCAGATAAAAAAGCAATTGAGGCATTAAGAGACAGGGGCGTAGTGGTTATGCCGGTAGCGCAGAACAGTAATTACCTCATGGCCAATTTTATTACGGCTATACATATTACCGATAAGGATATGCAGCTATTGTTGCCTTTAAAAAAACAATTGGTATGGTTGAAGATAGGTAACACTGCTATACGCGATAGCGCTTTGGCTTTTATTGGTCAATGCACGAACCTAACCGTGTTGCAGTTGAACAATACCCATATTACGGATAAAGGATTAGGCGCATTGAAAGCCTTACCTAATTTACAATCGTTGAACTTAGTAGGAACTCCGGTAACAGTAAAAGGAGTAACTGCGTTGCAGCCGCTTAAAAAACTTCAAACCATTTACTTATACCAAACAAACGTTGATAAGAAAGACTGGATTGTTTTGAAGAAGGCTTTTCCCAAAACTATAATAGATTCGGGAGGGTATGCTATTCCTTTTCTGGCAACTGATACTACTATTGTAAAGCCGCATACTTAATACAATCTTTATATTAAATTATTGCAATCAAAAGCATAGAAACAATACAAAACTTTGTGTCGTTCTTCTGCTTTAAGCGCATTGTCAATGCACGAAACAGCCAGGCTGATAGTCTCCAAACTTTAAAGAAAACAAGTTTTCAGTTACTATAACTTACTCACCACTTTATTATAATATTTTACTTCCTGTATCACAGATGGAAGGTTACTAGGTTGGTCTGTTGCATCCCGTTCAATATAGATAGGTCCTTTAAAGCCTTGTTTTTTCAGCTCCCTGAAAATAGCAGGAAAATCTACTACACCTGTTCCAACAGGTACGTCCACTAATTTAGGATTATTGTAGGCAGCAATATCTTTTAAATGTATCGCAATGATATGTCCGCTCAGCTTCTTCAATGCATCCAAAGGATTGATACCACTCTTGGGCCAGTGGCCAAGATCGGCGCATACGCCAAAGTTCGGATGCCCTTTCATAGCCAGCAAGGTAGTATCGGGGTTCCAGTAATGACTCATACCTTTCCAATGCTCGTGGATGGCTACTTTAATTCCATATACGCCAGCCAAACTATCAATGCTGTCCCACATATCCAATGGAGGTTCGGCCGTTACAAATTGAACCCCAAATTGCTTTGCCATCTCAAATTGTTTCTTCCAGGCATCAACACTGTTACCACCTGCCAGGTAAACGGACTCACATTTTAATCCTCTTTGTTCTATTAGTGATTTTAATTTTTTAATGCCTTCGGGCGACAACTGCATCAGCGAAGAATCTTTTAACTCGGGTAGCGTTTTAGTAAAATTATTCGGTTCTATATACTTCAGTCCTGCACTGTCCACTTTATCCAACGCCTCGGAAAAACTTACGGTATGAAAGGTCCACAAGGCAATCCCAAACTTCCAGTCTTTAGCAGGGTTCACAGAAGTGTGGGTGCTTTTAGCTGACTGTGCAGAAGCAGCAAAAAATAAGGTAAGGCAAGTAAGTAAATGAAGGGTCTTTTTCATTCGGTTATATTAAAGCTATTTCTAAAAATATCAACGTTTTCTAATTATCAGTATTAAGATTGAACCAGTATAAAAATAACCTTTTTATTTTGTGCTGTGTAACCAATAGTATTATTACAAAAACAAACCTTCAGGCGTTTTTGCAAAACCTCAGCTACTTTCCATGGTATAGAAACGGATATACAGCATGTTAATAGTACTACTTCTAATAACCGTTTTACTAACCATAAAAATGGAATGCAGTTAGTTTCTACTTGCAATAGGCACTGCTTCTTATAAAACTCCATTTGCTACCGTCCTTTTTTGTACATTCAGCCTCTTTATTAAAATAAATATGAGCAGTGGAAGTTAGCAATTTGAAGAGGGAATATTCTTTTCTGCAAGCCGGTGGCGAGATGGGTGCATTAACCCGGTCGTACAATTGGGCGCAAACCTCCATTGGAAGTATAGACCAGTGGCCGCAAAGCCTGCGCACAACGCTGGGCATAGTGCTTCACTCGGCTTTTCCTATGTTTCTGTTTTGGGGCGATGAACTGCTTTGTTTTTATAATGATGCGTTTCGTCCAAGTCTTGGTAATGAAGGTAAGCACCCGGCACTCGGCAAGCCGGGCAAACTAGTTTGGCCGGAGATATGGGCGTTTATTGGTCCTCTTATTGAAAAGGTAAAAACAACCGGGGAGCCGGTATGGTATAAAAATCAACTGGTCCCTTTTTACCGTAACGGAAAGCTGGAAAATATTTACTGGACGTTTAGCTACAGTCCGGCATATGGCGATAGCGGTAAAATAAATGGCGTGTTTGTTACCTGCACAGAAACTACCAGGGAAGTAGATGCCATGCAGCAGCTCCGCGCCTCTACCAGTCGCTTCAACGACCTTATTGAGCAGTCGCCTGTTGCCTGTTGCCTTTTTACCGGGCGGGATATGGTAATTGAAGTGGCCAATCCCACTATGATTGGTTATTGGGGTAAGGGAAATTCCGTGATAGGAAAGCCACTCAGAGAGGCTTTACCGGAATTAATTGGTCAACCTTTCCTTCAAATACTGGACGAGGTCTTTACCACCGGTGAAGCATATGAGGCAAAGGACGCAAGGGCTGAGTTGATAGTAAATGGTGTACCCGGCATCTATTACTTTGATTTCACCTACAAAGCCATCCGCAATGAATATGGAGAGATATATGGGGTGATGGATACCGCCGTGGATGTTACAGAAAAAGTGCTGGCGCAACGTAAAATAGAAGAAGCAGACGAGAAGGTTCAGATGGCAATTCAATCGGCCAAACTGGGCACCTATGAAATCAATCTTATTACCGGTAAAATTATTACTTCAGAACGGATGAATGAAATATGGGGGCTTGATCATCCTATTTCACGAGCTCAATTTATAGATGCCATTCATCCTGACGACCAACAGGCAAGGTTAGAAGCTAACCAGCAGGCCGCCCAAAATGGTAGCCTGGTTTATGAAGCAAGGGTAGTTTGGAAAGATGGTTCGCAACATTGGGTGCGGTTAAGCGGCAAAGTTTTATATGACGACAAAGGGCAAGCGATTACCCTCATAGGTGTGGTGCAGGATATATCAGAACTAAAGTTTTTTGCGGAAGAATTAAAAAAGCAGGTAAGCGCAAGAACAAAGGAATTGGAAAATGCGCAGATATCCTTGCAGGTCGCCAATCAATATCTTCAACGCATCATTAATCAGTTTGAATCAGCCCTGGCCTCTCTGATACCCGTATATGAAGGAAATAAAATTGTCGACTTTTATTTTAAAATGACCAATCTTGCCTATCAGGCTTATTCTAATTTGGCACCTGACAAAATCCAAAATAAAAAAGTAAGTGATGTGTTTCCCGGTTACTTTCAAACCGACGCTTTTGAAAAATATATAGAAACCTTTGAGACAGGGAAAACAAATCAATGGGAGCTCCATTACAATTTAGATGGACTGGATGTGTACCTGCAAGTGATTGCAAGCAAAATGGAACAGGAGGTGGTCATTAACTTTTCAGACGTTACCACTCTAAAGACTTTACAACTGGACCTGCTTCAAAAAGTAAAAGAGCTGGAGCGATCAAACGAAGAACTGCAGCAGTTTGCACATGTGGCTTCCCATGATCTGAAAGAACCGGTACGAAAGATTAAAACCTTTGGCAGCCGCCTGATGATGGACTTCGGCCATGAATTGCCGGAAAAAGCCAGGCTGTATATGCAAAAAATGGAAAAAGCCACCGACCGGATATACAACATGATTGACGGGGTATTGCTTTACTCTTCTTTGAATATAACAGATCAACCGATAGATTGTGTAGACGTGAATAAACTTATTCAAAACATTTGTGATGATTTGGAAATATTGATTCAGCAGAAAGAAGCGGTAATCCGATGGAAGGACTTGCCTACACTCGAAGGCTCGCCCCTATTGTTGTACCAGTTGTTTTATAATCTTGTAAATAATGCACTCAAGTTTGCAAAAGCAAATGTAGCTCCGGTTATAGAAATCAGTGCGGAACTGGTTTCCTCTACCAGCAATGGGGAATTTGCCATTATACGGGTTCAGGACAACGGAATTGGTTTCGATCAAAAATTTGCTGATGCTATTTTTAAAACTTTTGTTCGCCTGAACACAAAAGATCAATATGAAGGCACAGGCCTTGGATTAGCGCTTTGCCAAAAAATTGCAGAGCGTTTTGGCGGAGCTATACAGGCAGAAGGCAAGGAAGGAGAAGGTGCTGTTTTCTCTGTATTATTGCCCATGATACAAACCTGTACTAAAACAATTTTATTAGGTTAAAAGCAGCCTATACATGATCAAACAGATTGTGTAACGGTTTGTATAGACCTAAGAAACCCAAACTTTCTATGGCTCACTATACCTCTAATCACTTCATATTACTTTAGAGGTTTAAAAGACGAGCACTAGTGAAGAGAATTGAGCAGTAATACTTGAAAGCACTTTTATTAGTATGCTTGCATAAACAAGCTACTAATAATTGTTTTAAATACAGCACATAAAGGCCGTCGCTCCATGTATCAATTCATGCTTGGATGATTCCGAAAAAGGGAAGTGATTGGCATGGTTTTTTGCAATCATCTTCAAGGATTTTAGAACTTATAAAATCAACCTGTAACGATGGAATCAACACTACTGAAACCCGTAAAAAAACTGGACGAAGAACTGAGTCATAATAGCAAGGCCCACCATCCCCATTTTCCTAAAGTTGTAGACCTTGCATTTAAGTGGGCTCCCTTAACTTCTCTTATTGTTTTGGATGCTATGGGTTTGAAAACAAAAAATGAGTCTAAAAACCACATGATGATTTCTGCCCTTGGTGAAGGAGTGCTGAATGCAGTACTGCAACCGGTAAAAGAGAGCGTGCACAGGGTGCGGCCTAACTACTCTTATAAGATCAACTCCTTTCCTTCGGGGCATACTGCTACTGCATTCTTGGGGGCTGAAATTCTTTGCCATGAGTTGAGGGATACTAACAAAGCATTAGCTTATAGTGGTTATGTGGTTGCCGCTGTTACCGGAGTGCTTCGCGTCTACGACAATAAGCATTGGTTTTCGGACGTAGTAGCAGGCGCGGTGCTTGGCATTGCTTCGGCTAAGCTTGCTTACAAGCTGCTAAAAAAAATGAATAAGAATATAGAATAATGGCTGCTTATCCATGCAGCTATTATTCTGGTTTTTAGCGGTTGAATTGAACCATCATCATGTGTTATTTAGATACAGCAGGATTTGGCTATTGCGTCTTGTATATTTGCGAATGACAGGTTCTCTGTAATAGCCGTCCTTATACTAATCTTATATACACAAAAAGGATTAAAACGAGATTGTGTAGTTGCTGATACATCTTCCATATAAACCAAAGGCATATCGCCTGTATTTTATTGTTGAAAGAACCCACTTTTGAAATCTTGTGCATACACCGCATAGTCGGCACTTACCTGGGCCGCATACTTAATAGCATATTGTAAAAGGCTATCCTGCCATTCTTTGTTCTTGCCAAAGTCAATAAGGCAATCTGCAGTGGCTGACCCTTGACGGCCTGAGCTTCGTAAGTGTGCAGATGCAGTAAGCGTAGCCATCGTATTAATTACTTCACACACATCCCTATACCTCTTTTTAATTAAATTAAAATCTACCTTATCTTCTACGGGCTGCATTTCCTGAATGACATAGCTGTCGTTTTTAAAAACAGCCGTACTTAAAAGAGCAGGTGGTATGTTCTGTGCCTTTTGTTGTATCGTAACCGTTCTTTGCGCTTCCGATTCCCAAATGGGCTGTGGTGTTTTCAGGTAAGGGGCCAGCGAAGAAGGTGTGGCTTGTTTCATGTCTAAAAGTAAATACTCCTTTTTATTTCGTATGTTTTGAAGTAAAAATAAGTAACGCTTTACACCAAGGCTGCCAGTTCCGGCCACCCTGAAACAAACATCTAAAACCCGGTAGTTATACGGGCTGTCATCATTGGTAGCAATCCAGTGACTGATGTACGCTTTTAATTCTTTTTTCAGGCCCTTCTCCAGCTTATAATGCTTTTCATTATCAATAATAAAGGAAATCTTATTGTCCCTTTCTTTCGTGTGCTTCCGCAGGATATCTGTTTGCTTTCTTCTACTCACCGCATCTAAAAAAGTTTTTACAATACCGTCTGCTGTTCTTGGGTCAATATACCTTATTTTATCGGCGGCTAAGGTTTTAGCATAGGTATCTAAAAACAGCGTGGCCGATTTTATTGCTTTTCGTTCTTCCATTTTCAAATGCGAAAAAGCAACGAATATGCTGGTTGTCATTCGCACCAGTTCCCAAGTGGCGGGCCCCAGTATGGCTTCATCAAAGTCGTTTAAATCAAAATACACCTGTCGGTTGTCTCCTTTGTAGGTTCCCATGTTTTCTACATGCAAGTCGCCACACATCCATACTAAAGGAGCCGCAGGAAACTCCGGGTGCTTACTCAGGTCTTCATAAAACAAATGACAGGTGCCTCTAAAAAACCGGTACGGCCCTTCAGCCATTAACTGGTATTTAAGTTGAACTTTGTCGGCGAGCAAGGGTGCATTAAATGTTTTTATCCGCTGCGATACGCTTGGTATAGCATCCATATAATCTTCCTGGACTTTTCGGTAAGGTAAAGAAATCATTAGCCTGTAATATAATACGTTTGTTATATAAAAGATAGTCCATGTACCACGAATGTATTATTAAATAGAAGTAGCAAGTTTAGTATCACTGATTGTAGCCATAGTAATATTCATGAGGTAACAAAAAATGGTAAATGAAAATGCCGAATTGCACAATGCATAAGCTTCTTACTGCTTTCTTAATTGTCTACGTCCTTTAATGATGGCCGCTTATCCATTACATTTCGGTGGTCATATCGCAGCTTCCATTTGCAAAGATCGGGAGGATACTTCCGTTTCCTTTTTAGCTCATATTGATAAATGGTTTGGCCAAGCTGGTATAAAAAAGGATGACCAATATTTTCGTAATCATACCGGTTATCATTGAGCACACTATCACTGTTTACATACACAGTTGCAGATAGCATATACTCCACTTTGTTTTTAAAGTCAACCACATAAGAAACATCCGTTAAAAAGCCGTAGGACCAGCCTACTTTATTAAAATCCCGAAGCTGCGCCGGCATATGACGGGTGGAATCCTGGAAAAAGAATTTGGCGTAGCTATCGTAAAAAACAGCCGTATCGTATTTGGGATACGAAGTTTCGGAGGGGTATTGTGATAAGTATTGGTATAGAAAGTGGTAGTCATCTTTTGTTAGTTGAAAGCGCCTTTGTTTGGGTACGGATGCCGGGAACAAAACCGATTGCAGTAACCCTTGTATATCTAGCAATGAAAGGTTGTTGTGCATGGTAAAATCAAAAGGTTCTTGAATGAGGCTGTCGTTCCGGTTGTAATATGCTTTGCCAAGCTTTATTATATGACTAAAATCAAAGGAGTCGGTATTATAAGCGGGCGGTTGATAGTATAGCGTAGTGCCATTTTCTTTTATAAAACGGATAGCATTGGTATGCCGGTTCTGTTCTGGTGTAAAGTTCATGAACTGCCGCGTGATTCGGATATCCCTATAGCCTTTTTGGTGCAAATTGCTGTTGATAGCTTGCTGCCCTACAAACTGGTACATGCGATTGTAAGGATCGTTTTCACTAATTAAAAATGCACGTTTAATAAACTGCGCTATGGAAGGAAAGCTATTGGCAGCAGTACTGTCTTTGAACAATACTTTTTGTCCCGTATAAGTGCTGTCAAACTGCATAGGAGTGTATTTTGTAACTCCTTTCATCTTCAGCCTATTTAATTTCTCCAGCGATAAAAAAGCTAATGGAAGTTTTACCACCGACGCTGGGTTGAAATACAATAAAGAATCATAGTGAAAGTAATAGTTTTTAAAATGGGGAATATTGTGCCGGTCGCGATTGATTTGAGTATAGATGATCTGTAGCCGGTAGGTTTCAGGATGTTGTAGCACTTTAGAAAACACAGCGTCCGTATTACCTGCTAAAATCCGGCTCAAATACTGATCAGTTTTGGGCTGCGCAGTAAGGCTGCTATTAAAATAAAAAAGTACAAAAACGCATACAATAGACCGATACATAAAAAAAGGTAAATGCTGTATAAAATATCTTCTACAAAAAGATAGCAGTGTGTAACTTGTAAAAAGGCAGTAGCAGTTTACAACACCACTCTTTTGCCAGTGGCAGCGGAACGCTTTGCAGCATCCAGTATTTCCATTACAATCATATTATATTTTAGCGACGATTGGTCGTTTAGGGCTGGTATTTTATTTTGCAGTACTGCAGTTAAATAAATAATCGGGTCATTAATTGGCGCTGCCAGGGGTTCCGCGGTTTTAGTGCCCTGGATGTTTTCACGCATCCGGCTGATAATATTGACATTGTTCAACGCATGAAAATAACCTGTCTGGCCAAATACCTCCAGGTCTTTAATTGAAAATGGCCAGTTCCACGAAGCTTCGATCTGGCCCGTGGCTTTTGGGTATTCTAAAATTATAGTAGCATCGTCATCTACTTTAGGATACACATCCGGTTTGTAATGCCTCGTTACAGCCGTTACTGCTATTGGCTTTTGGCCTTGCATGAACCAGGTCATCAAATCGGCGCCATAGCAACCAAAATCATTAAGTGCACCGGCGCCATTTAGGTTTGGATCTGTCAGCCAGCTTAAAAACTCAGGACTGCAACCAATTTCTTTTGGTCCCTGGTGGCCATCGTGTACTACCATTTTATGAATCTGGCCTATACTGTCCTTGCTAACCATATCATAAACATACTGGTAGGAAGGATACCATGTGGTTTCGTAATTGGTCAACACCTTAGTATGATATTGGTTCGCTAATGCTTCCATTCTTTTTGCCTGCTGTAAAGTGGCTGCCAACGGCTTTTCTACCATTACAGAAACTCCTAGCGGAGCGCATATTTCAACAAGTTCCAGGTGCTTTCCTACTGCATTATAACCTAAAACCGCATCCGGTTTTTTCTGCAATACCAGGGCTTTTAAATCAGTAAAAAACAAGGAGTCGGGCAGGTGATACAGCTTACTGTATTTTTGTTGCAATTGTTTATCTGTTTCAGCGATGCCCACAATATTTACATCACCTTTGCCATAACGACTTAAAATACCATGCACATGATCGTGGTTTAAACCTGCTATTACCACCCGGATCGGTTGCTGTGCAAAACTACCGGTAACTATGCAGGCGAGTGTTAAAACGACTATAAGCTTTTGAAGGTAGCTAATTGGTTTGTTGAGGTATGGTATAGACATATTGTATGCGGTTATATTAATACACTAAGCCCTGATGCGGCTTATTTTGGTATTAGATTAAAGATAAGATTTAGCTTAGTAAAAGAGCGGCGTTAATTACATGCTCATTTTCTTTTGAAGATTTTCTTTAAAGAGGACACCTTTAGTATACAAAAACAGCAGGTATGAAAAATTTACAATTGCAAAGGTTACCGTTAATGGCAGTAACTATTTTGCTGATGACATTCACTTATTCAGTAACTGCATGTCATGCGCAAGCCGTGTCACATAAGGCGTTGCTTGCGCTTTCTAAAAGCGATCATATGTTAGCGATCGTAGATCCTATTACATTAAATGTTACCGCTCATATCCCCGTTGGTAGTGATCCGCATGAAGTGAGAGCCTCTTCAGATGGAAAGACGGCATATGTTTCCATTTATGGTGGCGGCAGCTTACATGAATTAAA
>JAICHT010000115.1 GCA_025924755.1 Chitinophagaceae bacterium
AACGATGCAGATGGTAGGCGCTACCCGTGGGTTTATTGCCCGCCCGTTAACCATTCGGGCTATCATCAATGGGGCTATCAGCGCCGCTATTGCCATTGCGGTGTTATATGGCGCTATCACTGTGGCCGAAAATGTATATCCCGGTTTTAAAGCCCTGCACGATAATAATTTATTTTTATTGCTTTTTGCGTTGTTGCTAATTATTGGCATCAGTATTACTTTAATAAGCACCTACCGCAGTGTGCTTAAATATCTGCGCATGAAGCTGGATGAACTCTATTAACACACCGTTAATATTAAAGCCTTTACTTTGCCCCATCTTAAGATTTTTTAAATGAAGCAGACAATAACAAAAACCACTGATAAAGTAAGCCATACCACTTCTTTATTTGACAAAGAAAATTTACTATGGATGGTTGGTGGCGCTGTAGTAATGATTATTGGATTTTTACTAATGGCTGGCGGCCGCAGCGACGATCCGAATGTATTTAACAATAAAGAAGTGTACAGCACTACCCGCATTACCATTGCGCCTATTGTAATTTTGGCCGGTTTGGCTATAGAGATTGTAGCTATTTTCCGCTCTCCTAAAAGTTAAGAGCCATACCTTATACTATACCCGACTTAAAACTAATTAATGAGTATTTTTCAAGCGATCATTATTGCTATAGTAGAAGGGCTTACCGAATTTTTGCCCATCTCTTCTACCGGCCATATGATTATTACCAGCTCCTTGCTGGGTATCGAAAAAAGCGATTTCACCAAATTATTTGAAGTAGTAATTCAGTTGGGCGCTATACTGGCCGTAGTGGTGCTTTACTGGAAACGGTTTTTTGATTTCAGCCGCTGGCAATTTTATGTAAAGCTACTAATAGGTGTGCTGCCCGCTTTGATATTAGGCTATTTGTTTAGCGATAAGATTGATGAATTGCTGGAAAGTCCTACGGTGGTGGCCGTCACGATGCTGTTGGGCGGTGTGGTTTTATTATTTGTAGACGATTGGTTTAAACGTCCCTTAATAGATGCAGACAATAAGATCAGCTATACAAAATCTTTTATTATTGGTTGCTGGCAGGTTATTGCCATGATACCCGGCGTAAGCCGCAGCGCTGCTACCATTATTGGTGGTATGCAGCAAAAACTTACCCGTAGTTTAGCCGCAGAATTTTCGTTTTTTTTAGCGGTGCCTACCATGTTTGCAGCTACTGCCTATTCGATCGTTTTAAAAAAATGGAAAGGGGATGGCGTGGTAAAGCACGGCTACCAATTAATAATGGAAAGCCATCAGAATATGATAGCATTTGTAGTAGGCAATGTAGTGGCCTTTGTAGTAGCGATGCTGGCCATCCGGTTTTTTATCAATTACCTGAAAGCATATGGTTTTAAAGTGTTTGGCATATACCGGATCATTGCAGGTTTGCTGCTTTTGTTTTTTATATGGAGCGGCTATTTAAAATAATTTTCATTTCCTGATATTCATTTATTCTTATTTTAAAAAAAGACACCAGCAAACCGGTGTCTTTTTTTATTTTATACCAATCTTTGTTGCTATGCAAACGGCGCCAAAAAAAGTAATCAACGCCTGGGCTATGTACGACTGGGCCAATAGCTCTTATAATCTTGTCATCACCTCCACCATTTTCCCGGCTTATTATGAAGCCATCACTGGCGATGGTAATGAAAACACCGTTGATCATATTCATTTTCTGGGGATGGATTTTGTAAATACTGCCTTGTACAACTATGCGCTGGCGGTGGCTTTTTTGATAGTAGCTTTTATATCGCCCCTGCTTTCTTCCATTGCCGATACGCGGGGCAATAAGAAAAAGTTTATGGCATTCTTTTTAACAATGGGCAGTATTGCCTGCTGCGGTTTATATTTTTTTAAAAGAACCACTTTAGGTTTCGGCATTTTTTGTTCTATTATTGCCTGTGTGGGTTTTTGGGCCAGCCTTGTTTTTTATAACTCCTACTTGCCCGAAATTGCAGCACCTCAAGACCGGGACCGGGTTAGCGCCAAAGGCTTTGCGTATGGCTATATCGGGAGTGTGCTGTTGCAAATCGTCTGTTTTATTTTTGTTTTAAAGCCCGATTGGTTTGGCATTACCGACAGCACCTTTGCACCACGGCTTTCGTTTTTACTGGTAGGTTTCTGGTGGTTTGGCTTTGCACAAATACCCTTAAGCAACTTGCCGGCAAATAAACCGCAACTGGTAGATCCGGCACAAAGTGCAGTAACCAATGGTTATAAAGAGCTGCAAAAAGTGTGGCGGCAATTAAAGATGCTACCGGCTTTAAAAAGGTTTTTGCTGGCTTTTTTCTTTTTTGATATGAGTGTGCAAACCATCATGCTGGCGGCTGCGTTATATGGCAAAAGCGAGTTGCAGGTACCCACCACTAATTTAATTATCGCTATTGTTCTCATTCAATTAGTGGCTATAGGTGGTGCATATATTATATCAAAGCTCTCGGAAAGTGTAGGCAATATCAAAGCATTGATGATATGTGTAGCCGTATGGATAGGCCTTTGCTATTATGGATTTTTGATACCTGCGCATGATGTTTACCAGTTTTACTTATTGGCTACCGGTATTGGCTTTGTAATGGGCGGCATTCAATCGTTAAGCCGCAGCACCTATGCCAAGCTGATGCCGGTAACCAAAGACACTACTTCTTTTTTTAGCTTTTATGATGTAACTGAAAAAATTTGCATCGTCATTGGCATTTTTAGTTTTGGCTTGATTACAGAACTTACCGGCTCACAAAGAAGTTCGGTGTTGGCCATGATCGTATTTTTTGTTTTAGGTTTGCTGTTACTTTTTTACACATTACGGGCACAACCTCAATTTCAAAACAATAATTCATGAACCTATATACAATCAATACTGGTTATTTTAAATTGGACGGCGGCGCTATGTTTGGCGTAGTACCTAAAAGCCTTTGGAATAAAATAAACCCAGCCGATGAAAATAACCTATGCAACTGGGCGATGCGGTGTTTGTTAATTGAAGATGGCAACCGGTTGATATTGGTGGATAATGGCATTGGCAACAAGCAAAGCGAAAAATTTTTCAGCCACTATTATTTAAATGGCGATGCTACATTAGACAGTTCTTTACAACAACTGGGTTTTAGCAAAGAAGATATTACCGATGTTTTTTTAACGCATCTGCATTTTGACCATTGCGGCGGCGCTGTTGTTCGTGATGGAGAAAAATTAATTCCCGCTTTTAAAAATGCCATCTACTGGAGCAATGAAAAGCACTGGCAGTGGGCAACTGAACCCAACGACCGCGAGAAGGCTTCTTTCTTAAAAGAAAATATTTTACCTATTCAGCAAAGCGGGCGATTACAATTTATTACCGTACCTGAACCAGGCCAGAATAACGTACTACCCACAGCAAAATTTACAGATACCATTGATGTGCGTTTTGTAAACGGACACACTTCGCATATGATGCTGCCGCAGATACAATATGGCGATAAAACCATCATATATATGGCAGACCTGTTGCCATCTGCCGGGCATATACCGCTGCCGTATGTAATGGCGTATGATATGTTTCCGCTAACGACGTTGCAGGAGAAAAAAAGTTTTTTAATGGAAGCCGCAGCAAATCAATATGTATTGTTTTTTGAACACGATCCGCAAATAGAATGTGGTATATTGGAACAAACAGAAAAAGGCATCCGCCTCGGCCGGTCTTTTCCGTTAACAGAAATTCTTTAACCGCCTCTAAGTTTTACGAGTGACTTAAGTGGGTAGCGTAAATTTTTGGTAGACATCATATCCACTTTCACACTTCCCACCACGATTGGGCTTTCTATACGTACCGGTATATGGTTTTTATCGTCGGTAACCCACACGGTCATTTTTTCGCCACCCTGAAAGATGCTTCCCTTTACCAGCAGTGGTTTAAACTTTATGGCATTAAACTTTCCATACCTTGTTTTTACTTCTTCCTTACCTAAATAACGGATGTACATATTATACACTTCGTTATCTAAAAACATGGTAAACGGAATCTGGTCGCCGGGTTTGTATCTGCTAAAATCTACATTACGGGCATAGTACATAGAGCTTAATACATCCTGCACACAAGATGGAATTTTAAAAACACCCGTAGTGGTAATAGCCGTATTGGCCGTTCGGTTGAACGTAATGTTTTCGTATTTTTTATAGCCGCCTTCGTTGATGTTGCGTATAAATTTTAGCGGTAGCATGGTGCTGGTATCTATATAGGTTTCATATTGGTCTCTTACTTTATAAATCCAGTCGTAAGAAGGGTTAGTAGTACCGGCTCCAATGATATGGTAAACCGGGTGGTTGTTGATGCGCTCCAGGGTAGAGGTAAATGTGGCCGTGCCTGCATTTACATAGATGCCGGCTACGGAATAATATACGGTAAAGGTCAGTTGTTCATCGGGCAGCATTGTAGTATTATGAATACCGCAAAATTCATCGTAAGGAACATCCGCTTTTGTTGTAAAAATTCCTATGCTTATTAAAAGTATAAGCCCGTATTTAAGCACTTTCATTTCTTCTTTTGAAAACTTTTATACTCAATAATAGCATACTGCCAATGGCAGCAGGCAGTATTAAATTAATAAACCACGCACTTACCGCCGTAAGTCCTACTCCTAAACTGTTGGTGGTAAATAAACGCATTAATCGTAAACTTATTTCTCCCCGTATCCCTACTTCCGCTAAAGTGATGGTGGGGAGTATGGCCATTGATAAAAATACCAGGCTCATAACCAGCCCTGTTACTATAACAGATACATGGACACCAAATAACTGGAAAAGTAAAAAATATTGGATCATAAATACACCATACCGCAGGCAAGATAATAAGAACTGCACCAACAGCAACGGCAGCGTAAAATCTTGCAACGCCTGTATTAAATAAAGATACCGACTGTTGGCAAACCAGCGCTGGAACAGCGATACCGTATTGGCAACCTGCAGATACACCAGGAGTAATAGTACCGTTATGATGAACAAGCTGCCAAAGAGAAGCCAGTAACTGGTAGTATGGATAATGCCAGCGACTAGTAATTTATTTTTTAAAAGCAGCAGCGAAACCGTGCCAAAAATAATAGTGACCAGCAATTGGCTAAAGCTGCTGATTAATGTAACGGATATGGTTTTAAGCCGGCTTCCTTCGGGCAAATACATAATACGGCCTATATACTCACCTACACGGTTTGGCGTAACTACCGAAAAAGACACCCCCGTAATTACCGCTTTAAATGCCAGCCAAAACTGAAGATGATAGATATGCGCTACCGCCAGTTTCCACTTAAATGCTTCGATGCCCCAGTTTACAAACATCAGCAGCAATACAAAAATTAAATAAACAATTTTGATGGATTGAAAGGATTGTTCAACTTGCACCCAGGATTGCTGTAATTGGGGTTGCGCATTTATTTGATGATATATGGAAAAAGAAAGCCAGCCAAACAATACAGGGCCTAAAAAATAATTGATAAAGATTTTGATATTTTTGTTCAATCGCATTAGCGGTAAAAATAACCACCTCCTTGCAAAAGCCCGATAAAATAATATTAGGTGTTGACCCCGGAATGATTATCATGGGGTATAGCATCATTGAAATACGCAGTAATGCAATTACCGTAAAAGAGATTGATGTACTAAAGCTTCCGGCTAAAAGAGACAACTATCACCGGCTGCAACTGATACACGAAAGGATATTACAACTGGTAGCCGATTATTCGCCCAACGAATTTGCAATTGAAGCACCCTTCTTTGGCAAGAACGTACAAAGTATGCTAAAGCTGGGCCGGGCGCAGGGTGTAGCCATAGCGGCAGCTATGGGGCAAAGCATACCGGTATCCGAATACTCGCCTAAAAAAGTAAAACAATCCATTACCGGAAACGGCAATGCCGATAAAGAACAGGTGTGGCAAATGCTGCAACGCATAGCTGTAATAGCAGATAAGCCTAAATACTTTGACGCTACCGATGCACTGGCCGTGGCTATTTGCCACCACTTTATGGCGCAGCGGCCCTATGCTACCAAAACCACCTCTGCCAAGCGAAATACCAAAGCAGGCTGGGAAGGTTTTATTCAGCAGAACCCGGGAAGAGTATTATAAGTAACTGATAATTTTTTGCTGCGCTTTTTTTAGATCTTCGTCTATAGCCTTAGGCTTTGGCTGTGCAAAGTTTAAATCATTGGCAGTATTGATAGGAATTAAGTGCAGATGTGCATGAGGAATTTCCAGTCCTATAACACTCATGCCGCAGCGGTCGCAGGGAAACGACTTTTCAATGGCCCTGGCTATGGGCTTCGCAAACACCAGCATTTGAGATAAGTAATCATCACCCAGATCAAAAAAATGGTCTACTTCTATTTTAGGAATTACCAGCGTATGGCCGGGCCGCAGGGGATAAATATCCAGGAAAGCAAAGAAGTTTTCGTTTTCTGCAATTTTATAACTGGGGATTTCTCCTTTTATAATTTTTGAAAAAAGGGTCATATGCTTGCTTATTATAAATGAGAAGGTGCTAACGAAAACCGAATGCTGCTTTACTTTCATTCGCCTTCACCAGCACCTTCCATAATTAAATACTGATCTCTTCTACTTTAAATTTAAGCACACCCACCGGTGCAGTTACTTCAGCTACTTCGCCAATTTGCTTGCCCAGCAGGCCTTTACCTATCGGAGAGCCCACAGAAATTTTACCGGCTTTCAGGTCGGCTTCTTTTTCACTTACAATCTGGTACGTCACCTGCTTTTTAGTATTTAAATTGGTAACTCTTACTTTGGTTAAGATAGATACTTTGCTGGTATCAATATTACTTTCGTCTACAATACGTGCCGTGGCAATAGCTCCTTCAAGGGCTGCTATCCTGGCTTCTAAAAGTCCCTGTGCTTCTTTGGCAGCATCATACTCCGCATTTTCTTTTAAGTCGCCTTTTTCCCTGGCTTCGCCAATGGCCCTGGAAGCAGCCGGCCTATCTACAGACCGCATATGCTGCAGCTCTGCTCTCATTTGTTCAAACGTCTCCTTGGTTACGTATTGAATATCACTCATAAAAATTCTTTTGAGGTAAATTGAAAAAAATAGCAACGCCTCAGACGTACTGAAGCGTTGCATTACATAAAACAAATATAATACTTTATTTAGAAGAAACTATTCCTGCAGGCCGAGCTTATCGAGCAGCACTTTCGCCATTTTAAAGTACGCCTCGTGGCTGTACCCTGCAATATGCGGCGTTATTATCACGTGTGGGTGCGTAGTTAAATACCGAAGCTGTGCTTTCTCTTTGTCATCGTAGGTGTCCAGCTTTTCATTTTCCAGCACATCCAACGCGGCACCTGAAATCTGGTTGTTTTCTAAAGCTGATATCAAAGCCGCGGTATCCATTATTTTTCCCCGGCAGGCATTTATAAAGTAGGGTTTTCGTTTCAGTTGTTCAAAAAAGCGGGCATCCGCCATATGGTAGGTTTCATCCGTTAAAGGCACATGAAAGCTGATAACGTCGACATTTTTGCAGATTGCATCCAACGTACTTTCCTGAATATCACCATTGGAAAAACCGGTTTTATATTTATCATATGCCAATACGGTACAGCCAAACGGTTGCAGCAGCCGGGCAAAAGCCGATCCGTTGTTACCAAAGCCCACAATGCCGACTGTTTTTCCGCTAAGCTCGGTGCCGCGGTTTTCATTTCTTAACCAAAGCCCTTCTTTTATTTCTGAAAATGAATTTTGCAGGTTATTCATCAAACCTAGCAGCAACCCCAATACATGTTCAGCTACTGCATTTCTATTACCTTCGGGTGTACTGATGCACTGAATGCCTTTTTGTGCTGCATACTCCACATCAATCTTTTCCATACCGCTGCCTAATCTTCCAATCCAGGCTAGTTCCGTAGCCTGGTCTAATATAGCCTCATCAATTTTTAACCGCGTAGTTACTACCAATCCATATATATCATTGATAGTTGCATAGAGTTCTTCGTAAGTAATCTTTGGCTGATAGCTTACTTCGTAACCATGCTTGTCAAACTGCTGCAATAAATAGGGGTGCACTTCTGCCGAAATGATTATTTTCTTCGGATTCATTATTTCATTAAAAAGGTTAAACCGGCAAAATCAGAAACCGATAATTGCTCGGCACGTTTATTAAAAATTTCCTGCTGCAATATTGCTGCATCAAACAATGCTTTGCAGGCATTGCGCAAAGTTTTGCGGCGCTGTCCAAAAGCGCTTTTTACCAATAAGGTGAACAACCGTTCATCTTTTACAGCAACCGCCTGCTTTTTTGGTATTAATTTTATGACCGCACTTTTTACTTTTGGTGGTGGATTAAAACAAGTTTCTGATACTTCAAATAAATAGTGCACCTCGTAAAAAGCCTGCACCAGCACACTGGTTACACCGTATATCTTACTGCCTTCTTTTGCAGCCAGGCGTTGCGCCACTTCTTTTTGAAACATACCAATCATGCCTTGCACAGCACCTTTCCATTCCATTATTTTAAAAACGATCTGGGTGGAAATATTATAGGGAAAATTGCCCACTATGGTAAAAGGTTCATCAAAAGGCTGGCTGATTTCTAAAAAGCTTTGATGAATTATTTTATTATGAAGCTCCGGGTATTGCTGTTGTAAAAACGCTACTTTTTCATCGTCTATTTCCACTGCTTTAAAATTAATACCGGGTAGCTGAATCAGGTATTTGGTGAGGGCACCGCCGCCCGGCCCTACCTCCAGCAAATTTGTAAAAGCACATTCCCTCAATGCTTCAACAATTTTACGGCAGATATTTTCATCTTTTAAAAAGTGCTGGCCCAGCGATTTTTTAAGGGTGTACATTAGTACAAAAGTACTGGTATAAAACAAAACCCTCCGTGCAGGGGGTTTTGTTTTACAGCTTTTATATATTGTTTTCGGGATGGCTTATCTTTTTACCACTTTTTGTTTCCATAGTTGATTATTGCCAATAGCTTCTATAGTATAAATGCCAGCCGCCAACCTGCCTAAATTGGATAACGTATAAACGCTCTGGCCAATATTTAATACTGCCTGTTCACTTCTTACCAATCTTCCACCTGCCTCATATATATTAATTTGCACTTTGCTATTTTGAGCCACGGTAAAACGTAAGTTAAGCCTATCGCTAAATGGATTACCCATCACCTCCATTCCTTGTTGCGAATACCGGCGAACCACCACCACCGGCGAATAAGTGAACCGGCCATCATAGTCAACCCACTTTAACCGATAGAAATAAGAAGTATTGTTAATATCCACATCTTTATAGGTATAAGTAGCACCAGCATAACTGTTTTTTGCAGGCTGGCTTTGAATTTCTTTATAACTATTGCCGTCGGTGCTTCTCTCCATTTTGTAATACAATACGTTGCTCTCGTCTGTTACCTGCCATTGAAGCTGGTTGTAATCGTTAACCGCAGTGCCGGTAAAAGAAACAAGGGTAATGGGCAATACGCCAGAGTACAGGGGGCCTGTATATGCTCCTTTGCCATGGGTAGCTATTACCAGTTGCTGATCGGCAGTGGGCTGAATATCCATTACCTGCACATAATCCGTAAAGCCATTGTTGTAATCGTACCAGGTGGCACCCCTATTAGGACTCACATATACACCCATATCGCCGCCGGCATAAATAACCTTCGGGTTTACCGGGTCAATTAAAATAGCATTAAACGGCACATCGGGTAAACCGGTACCCACGCTGGCCCAAGTGGTTCCTCCGTTGCCGGTTACATATACATGCGAAGTACCAAAGCCGGCTAATACAATAAATACACTGTCGCTATAAGTAGGGCTTATGGCAAAATCCATTACAAAACGATCGGGCAAGGTTCCTTTTACGCTGGTCATTGGCAGGGTGCTGCCGCCATTAGTGCTTTTTAATATATTGGGCTGGCCGGTAACGTAAATATTATCCGCATCATTATCGTATTGTGCAAAAGGCGAAGTTGAAACATATAAAATATCGCCATTGGCATCCGATGGGGCTACTGCCATAGCTATCGCGGTTTTATGAACCTGCTCTATTAAACTGGTTGATGCGGTGGAGACTGTAGTAGAGGTGGCATTTCCGTTGGTCCAGGTTTTACCACCATCAATACTCTTGTGCAAATTGTCTGAGCCTACATACATTACTGAAGGCTTCTTTTTGCTAATAGCCATTGGGGATACAAATGCAGAACGCGAATCGGCCACACTACCCAAATAACTTAATACATTAGTAGTGGTACTTCCGCCGTTTGTTGATAACCAC
>JAICHT010000116.1 GCA_025924755.1 Chitinophagaceae bacterium
GTAGAAGTAACCAGTTGCAGTATTACATTTAAAGGTCAGCCGGCCCGGCTGGCCATGATTCATGATATTACCGAAAAAAGAAAGTTGGAAAAAGAAATTATTAAACTAAGGGTTCAAAAGCAAAAAAAAATAACACAGGCTACTTTAATAGCACAGGAAAAAGAACGGCAGCAGATAGGAAAAGACCTTCACGACAATATCAACCAGGTTTTAACTACCACCAAATTATACCTGGAGTTGGCACGTTCTAATGAATCCATGCGCATGAACCTGATAGAGCGAAGCGAAAAGAATTTGATAAATACCATCAATGAATTGCGATCGCTGTCCCGCTCGCTGGTTCCACCCACGCTACAGGATGTAGGCTTAACAGAAGCGATACAGGAGTTACTAGATTCGTATTTAATTACCAAGAAGTTTGTAGTGCATTTTACATTCGAAGGCTGTATTGAAAATACTGATACTGAAATAAAGCTGGCTATTTACAGAATCATCCAGGAGCAACTGAATAATATAACCAAATACTCGGAGGCGCAGAATGTGTATATTAAAATATGGACAGATGCTACGCTGAACCTGATGATGAAAGACGATGGAAAAGGGTTTGATGTAAATGCAAGAAGAAAAGGCTTAGGCATTAACAATATCATCAATCGCGTAGAGCTATATAATGGAACTATCAAGATCGAGTCGGGCTTTGGAAACGGTTGCCAGCTAAGTATTGCCATCCCGGCATATGATAAACCGCCTCAATAAATAATTTTACTGCTCACTTATTTAAAAGGGGTGCTGCTTATTATACAATAAGCACCCATCAGCTATAATCTGCCATAAAATAAAATCCTTGTTTTATGTAAATTTTGTACTTCCTCCATTTTATATTAACTTTTGTATTGATTATACTATTTACTTTTATTATTCTTCGCAGCAATTCCTCTGATTAGCCTTCAAATAACAACTGCAACATGAACCGGTGTTTCCAGGTCGTTATTTATATTTTATTCCAACTCCAGGAAAGCGATACTGAACTATAAATAAATCTATATGAATACCATAGAGGTAGACGATACCACTTACTATCTGCCCGCTTCCATTACCGATGTACAGCAATTGATTAATATAGCAAGACGCAGAAAAGCCCAGATCCGTGTTCGTGGCTCCAATCATTCTGTGCCACGTTCCATTTACCCGGATTCAAACACTCCTGAAAACGAAGACAACATTTTTGTGATGCTGTCTAAAATGAATAGTGTTACTATAAATAAAACTTCCAAAACCGTTACAGTAGAAGCAGGTTGCCACCTTGGTTATGACCCCTATGACCCAACCGGGATATCCACCTGGGAAAATAGTTTGTTTGCTCAATTAGATGAGGCCGGTTTTGCCATACCTGATATGGGTGGAATTATTCATCAAACGGTGGGAGGTTTTCTTTCAACCGGTTCGGCTGGCGGCAGTACCAAATACTCTTTTTCAGATTCGTTGGTGAGCCTTACATTTTTCCCTGCCGACAAAAATGATCCACAACCTATTATTGCAAATAAGGATGGCCTTAATACGGATATTTTTTATGCGGCAGGAGTTTCCATGGGTTTACTGGGCATTATCGTATCAGCCACTTTTTCGCTGGTAGAAAAGTTTGTTATTGATGGCACCGAAACCATTACATCTTTTGAAGAATGTGCCATTGATATGAGTGGTAAAGCAGTATCTTCCAAAACAAGCTTAAAGGATTTTCTTACCACGAAAGATTATAGCCGCCTGCTGTGGTATCCGCAACCAAAAGTATCCAGGGTAACCGTATGGGAGGCTTCTAAAATTGCGGTTCCGGATCCGTTTAAACCCAATCCTTACCGCGAACTGCAACCTATATTGGGATCAGAAACATTCCCCGAAGTAATAGCCAATTATGTATACTCCGGTATCGGTCAATGGCCAAAATGGCTGGGTGATATTGTAGGCACTAATAATGAGTTTTATCAAAATATCACCGGTTTTGTATCAAAGAACTTTTATAATGCAATCTTCCCCGAACTGCTGCCTTTTTTTGTTACAGAAGATAAGTGTAATAAAGACCATCCAGGGCAGCCGCAGGCTTTTCAGGATTACTGGTACTCCAGCTTGCCTATGGATAACAATATCAGTGACAAACTGTTCCCGGTTGAATTTACGGAGCTGTGGATTCCTTTTAGCGAAACGGATGAAAAGGATACCATAGCAGAAGTGTTAGTAGCACTGAACGACCTTTTCACAACCATGTATCAAAATGACGAAGGCCCTTTGCCAGGCGGTGCATTTTGTGTAGAGTTATATGCCGCTAAAAAAAGTAATTTCTGGATGAGCCCATCTTATAAAACAGATGTATTTAGAGTAGATGTGTTTTGGTTTAAAAACAATATAGGAAGCCCCGCAGCTAATTACTACCCGATGTTTTGGAAGGCACTGGAAAAATTTAATTTTCGCTGTCATTGGGGAAAATATATGCCTGATGCATCAAGCAATCAGGGCACTGCCTATATAAAAAAGCAATATCCTAAATGGGACGACTTTATGGCTTTACGAAAACAATTGGATCCCTTACAGGTATTTGTAAATACTTACTGGCGGCAACAATTAGGAATCGAAAAGAAAAGCCTTAGCACTTCAATATAAGGATATGGAAATGGTAAAAACCACTGCTTTAAATTCTAAACAAATGATAAAACCCGACACTACAGGCATCTACCATCCTAAGAATGAAAGGGACATTAGTGAACTCATACACCACGCGGTAAAAAATAATCTTAAAGTAAGGGTAAAAGGTGCTGCACAATCGGTTAGCAATAGTATCTATACTGACGATTATAGTGAAGCAGCTTTGGGTACGCTACGCAATGTTAATATGATGCTGGACCAAATGCGGGAAGTAAGTTTTTCAAATACAGATCCATTAATGGTTACAGTTCAGGCAGGTTGTAATCTGGGATTTGATCCCTACGACCCCTCGCAAATATCTACTGCAGACAATGGATTATTTTATAAGTTAAAAGCCAAAGGCCTCGCAATACCGAACGTACCAGACGCAATTCATCAAACGGTAGGTGGTTATATAAGCACCGCTTCATCGGGCGGCTCAGTTACACATTCTTTTTTAGATGCCCTTATGGCTATCCGTATTGTGGATGGCAAAGGAGATACCCATATTTTTTGTCGACCCGAATCAGATGATCATAATGATCCTTTTTTTGCAGTAGGCGTATCTATGGGACTTATGGGTGTTATTTATGAAGTTACTTTAAGATGTATACCGGATTTTAATATTATAGGAAAGCAGGTTATAACGGACGACTGCAACGCTCCTATAAGTTTGTTTCAAGAAGCATCTGATATACCAACACTTCAGGAGTTTCTTGCTAATACGGAGTTCTGCAGAATTATATGGTGGCCTTTTACTACGGTAAAAAGAGCAGTAATATGGCAGGCACGCACCATGCAGGCCAGCGACTATAACGATGAAACAGGTCAACCTTCTAATTTCACACCCAAGACCTATCAGGATCCGTTTTATCCCGTCTTTTTGCCAAAAGACATTCCAAGTCCGCTAAAAGAAGTGATTGAAACCTTTACGGAGTTGATGATCAGCAGCATCTTTTCAATCATTGGTGAATGGCCCAATACTATTAAAGAGCAGGGTAATGAAATAACAGTTTTTAAAAACAAAGTCAACACATCTGAATTGCAAACTTTGGTGGAAGATATATGGCCGGTTGTTTTTCCGCTTTTATTGGATTTGTTTATTCCGTGCGATGGATCCAACCCACCTCAAAAGTTCTGGAATAACTGGGTAGATGGCCTTGCTATGGATACCAATGAATATAAAAATAATTTGCTGGCTGCCTATCGTACCGAACTCTGGATACCACTATCGCGGGCAGAGCAGGCAATGAGCCTTTTGGAATCGTATTATAAAAATCAGCTTCACCGCGATGCAACCGCCGCAAACAAAAATGACGCAAACAGTTGCTTTGTAGTAGAAATATTAGGAGGCAAACAAAATAATTTCTGGTTAAGCCCTTCATATGAAACCGATTCCATTCGTATCAACTTTTATTCGCTGAAGCAAACAGAAGAAGACGTAATGGAATATTTTCAGCAATTCTGGGATTTGTTTTTTATCAACAACATTAATTTTCGTGTGCATTGGGGATATTACCTGCCATGCCCATCCAGCCCGGAAGGAACTGACTATATAAAAAAACAATATACTAAATGGAATGAATTTATGGCTTTGCGGAACACGATGGATCCTCATAAAATTTTTGTAAGCAATTATTGGAAAGATCAGCTAGGCATTCATTAAAACCAATGCTGCTACTTTAATTCAAGATCAATTTGACAGTGGAAAAAAATACAATTACTATTAAAAATCATTGGGCATCAAAATTTATTTTAGGCTGCGTCCATATTTGGAATAGCATTATTACTATCGGAATCACGGATGACATGTCTTTGTGGGAAAAGAAACGTACCCGGTTGCTTAATGGCATCTGCACCATGGCTACTGTGGCTTATTTCGGTTTTGTTTTGGGATATGCGTCACCCAAAGAGCGCATCGTTTTTTGGGAAAGCTTCCAGGGTTTTATTTTTTACATGATCCCAATTATATTAAACCATTACCGGCGGCCTGTTTTAGCGGCTCACTTCTTCTGTGTGTATAATCTTCTTTGCTATACCTATTTTGCCATATCGCATGGTAAGGTAGACGGAGCAGAATATTATTTATTAACCAGCGGTATATCGGCAATGCTCTTTTTTAGAAGCGTCAGAACCATTGTTATTTATTTTGTTTTGAACCTTGCTTTTTTTTGGATATGCAAATATTCATTTACTGTGATGCAGCCCATTTTAATAATGCCAGATGGTGAGAACTTATATGTGCAAAATCAAACCTTACTATTTATCCTTTGCTTTTTAATTGTTTTTTATTTTAGAACGGAGAATACCCGCCAGGAAAATTTGCTGGAAACAAAAAGCAATAAATTACTGGAAGAAAAAATAAAGTCTGACAACCTGCTGCTCAATATATTACCTGCTGAAACTGCTGAAGAATTAAAAGCGATGGGCTCGGCCAAAGCAAAATATTTTAATTCTGTTACCGTCATGTTTACAGACTTTCAAAACTTTACCCTGATATCGCAACAGATGCCACCTGAAGAACTGGTAGCTGAAATAGATTTTTATTTCAGTTCCTTTGACAGGATCATAAGTAAATACCAAATTGAAAAAATTAAAACCATTGGTGATGCTTATATGTGTGCTGGAGGCTTGCCCAATAAAACTGACCGGCATGCTGCTGATACGGTGGGTGCGGCTTTAGAAATACTCCACTTTGTGGCGCTGCGGAAAGCGGAAAGAATAGCTGTTAATAAACCCTATTTCAGTTTACGGATAGGGATTAATACCGGCCCGGTAGTAGCCGGCATAGTGGGTACCAAAAAATTTGCCTACGATATATGGGGCGACACGGTTAATGTGGCTTCGAGGATGGAAAGTTGCAGCGAAGAAGGCAGAATTAATATTTCAGGAACTACTTACGATCTGGTGAAAGATCAATACAACTGCATATACCGTGGTAAGATCAATGCAAAAAACAAAGGAATGATCGATATGTATTTTGTAAATGAATGAAAAAAGGTATTTCTATTTCTGGTATAATATCTATGCCTATATTATCCCCTGTATTACTTTCAATTACCTGTATTTGTGTTTTCAGAAATGTAGCTATCCGGTTCTTAAATTAAAACACTGCTTTTAAATAAGTACTTTCTATTATTTGGTTAAAACAGGCTTGCTCGTATTATGATTTTCTTTTGCTTTTAAATAGCTTTAGTATAAACCAATATCCATGTTACCAAATCTAAAAAAACCAGCTTTCTTTCAAGCAAAAGTTATTTACAAAGGCTCAGAAGTAAGCACCATCACCCATTCCAGGGAAAGAGCTGCAGCCTTTGTATTGAAAAACATCAAGAGCGATAAGCCTGTGAAAGATTTTGAAATAAGAGAACTGAAGTAAACTTTTCACAAGTTTGTAAAAAGCTCCATTTAATGGAGCTTTTTATTTTATAGTATTCCTATTATCAACCTGTAAATAATTACAGGTGGTCTTGTGTTTGCGAAACCAAGCCTGTACATTATGAATGCCTTGTTGTAAAAGTAGATTTAATTGTGCTGCATGATGTGGAACGTGACTCCATTTTATACGAAAGTATTTCCAGGATGAAGTGATTCATAGTTCCTGGCACATTGACCTCTCGCATCTTTACTTTCCCATCGGTTGAGCTTGCAGTTGACCGTTGGCATTTGTTAGGATTAAATTGCAAATACTCACGCACTTCCCGCATGCTATACACTCTGCAGGCATTACATCTTCCAACCCATTGATGGAACATACGAAAGAATTGCAAAGTACAAGGATGAGGTCTTACTGGCATAGTGAAAAAGCATTATTTGCTTTTAAACTATTATTTGCTAAAGGAAAATATGCTTTATTTATTTACCTTGGTGAAAACAACATAATGAATAAGAATGGCCCTGTAGTAATAATAGAAGATGATGCTGATGACCAGGAACTTTTGGCTGAAATTTTCAAAAAATTAAATTACCCTAATAAAATCATGTTCTTCTTTGATGGGCTGGCAGCACTTGATTATTTGAACAAGGCCGATACCCTCCCCTTCCTGATACTTTCTGACATTAACATGCCAAAAATTAGTGGGTTTGAGTTAAGGGAAAAATTAAAAACAGACGCTAAACTGCAACTTAAGTGCATTCCCTATTTGTTTTTTTCTACGGCATTAAGTCAAAAAATGGTCATAGACGCTTACAGTATGTCCGTTCAGGGGTTTTTTGTCAAAGAGAGCTCCATGGCAGAGTTAGAAAAAACAATCAGCATCATTATGGAGTATTGGGAAAGATGCTCTGCACCAAATAATTTTTGAGTTTTTCGATTTAATCACTAACCAATTTTTCGTTCCTAGTTTTCATAAAAAAGGGCAGTTGTTACACTGCCCCTAAAAGGGTTATCTCACTAACTGAGAACTGATAAAATGAAAATTAAACTAATAGAAAATTAACTGATTAAAGATAAAAAACTTATAACAAAAAATCAAAATAACAATAACAATAAATAGAGCTAACCCCTTATACCATCGAAGGTAAGGCTTTTTGATTAACCTATGTTCACCTTACCCTTTTTTAACAAATTTGCCTTTGCTATTACTTAGGCATCATTCCTTTATGAAAATCAATATGACAGTCATTAACAAAAAGGCCTACAAGATGGTAAGTCTTATAGGCCCGTTTCTTACAGTAGTTATAACCTGTTTTTCCCTACAGTAAGGATGTCAATCCAACCACCCAAAGAGGCCCAACCGCTCCATCCATTATTGGGAGCCGTTTGCCAGTTGTGCCATACCGCACCATCTGACCCACGGGCAAAAACTTCCATACGGCCATCCTGATTTTGATTTACGGATAATTTATCAATCCAACCGCCCAGGGAGGCCCAGCCACTCCAGCCGCTATTAGGTTCTACTTGCCAGTTGTGCCATACTGCGCCATCTCCACCGCGAGCAAATATCTCCATTCGGCCATCCGCATTCTGACCTATAGAAAGGATGTCAATCCAACCACCCAAAGAGGCCCATCCGCTCCAGCCATTGTTAGGAGCCGTTTGCCAGTTATGCCATACCGCACCGTCACTACCTCTTGCAAAAACTTCTAGCCTTCCATCTGCATTCTGACTCACAGTAAGGATATCAATCCAACCACCTAAAGAATCCCAACCGCTCCATCCACTGCTAGGCGCCGTTTGCCAGTTGTGCCATACGGCACCGTCTGACCCACGGGCAAAAATTTCCATGCGACCGTCAGCATTCTGGCCCACTGCTAATCTATCAATCCAACCACCCAGAGAGTCCCAGCTACTCCATCCATTGTTGGGTGCTGTTTGCCACATATGCCATACAGCGCCATCGCCCCCTCTTGCAAAAACTTCCATACGGCCGTCAGCATTCTGGCTCACGGTTAACATGTCAATCCATCCGCCCAAAGAGGCCCAATCACTCCATCCGGCACCGGTTTCCCATATATGCCAAAGCGCATTATCCGCTCCTATTGCAAATATTTCTAACCGGCCATCTGCATTTTGGCCAACTGCTATCTCGCTGATCCATCCTCCTAAAGAGGCCCAATCACTCCATCCATTATTGGGAGCCGTTTGCCAGTTGTGCCATAAAGCGCCATCACCGCCTCTTGCAAAAATCTCTAAGCGCCCTGAGTCAACAGTTCCTAATGGAAATACATTGTCAGTTGTTACATGAGACGGTGTTCCTTCGGGAAAATAAATTTGCAATAAGGCTTTGAAACGCTCTAAACCATCTGTTCGTCCTGTAAGTCTTGTATAGGTTTCCGCTAAGGTTGCCCCACCTGCGCAAACAATGTGCGTCCAGCTATAGGCCAATTGGTAATGTAAATAATTTAGAAAAAGCACTGAACAGCCTATTGACAAATAATTTCTGTCTGTAGGGTCATTTACATTTACAAAATCAGGCCTTCCGGCAGCATCAAGCCATGCAGCAGCAGAGGTGAAGCCATCCAGCTCAGCCGGATATAATTCAGTTGCTAATATTCTGGAGATACCTTCCCCATTACTGGCCGCACAGTTCCAACCCATATTTTGCACTGCGGAGAATACTTCTACTTCTTCCGCAACTACTAACATTCTTGTATGATCCACATCAGGACTGGCAGAAGTATCAGCATCACAATAAATATCAGTAGCCGAACAACCATAGTGATAAGCCCCTCCGATACCTGCAGCAATAATAATATTAAATGGCCCTGCACTTATTCCACCAAATTGTACCTGTAAATATGCATATTCATTTTCGCAGGAAGCCAAAACTCCGTCGGCAATAATTGGCCCATTAGCACCTAAGCCCGGATCATAATACACGTTAAAATTAGCGGTGCTTCCTCTTAAAGTGGCAGGGTAATCAAATCCTACCTTCCCCTCTGCCCTTGCAACTTGCTTTAGCAAACGTTCCATATTATCAGCATCCGGCTTTTGAAAAACATGGGGTTCAGGTCTACCCACTTTTCCTTTCAAGGCAGGAGATTTCAGCATGTCAATCTTTGGCATATTTCCCAAGGCACTTTTCTTTTTTGTGTTCATATCAAAACTTGGGATATTAGCAGAAGCAGAGAGATTGAATTTGGCAGAAGTGGTTTTTACAGGCATAGCAGCCGGCTGCATTTTGCTCTTGCCTGGGGTTGCTTTAACCAGGTCTTCTGTCAAGGGCATTTTTGATTTAGGTGGAGCGGCTTTCTTTATTGTACCATTTCCTCCTTTTCCATTAGCAGGAGCTCCTTTTGGCATTGGTGGTACATTTATGATACTATCCATAATAAAAATGGTTTAAAGATTATAAGAATTTTACTCTTAAGCTATTATCAATTTACAATTGATGGAATCACTATGTAATAGGTAGCATGACCCTTAGTGCTATCAGGATTTAATTGAATGTGGTTCATTGAAAAACGAATCAGGCACTTTACCTCCTTTTGTTTATAAGAGTGGATAAGGCATTAAGATTAATACAGCGATTCACGTTTTCTGATTCATAGAAATAAAGCAGTTGATAGGGCAAATAGTTAAAGCCAGTGCTAGGGCAACTCCATCTTAGGCTTGGACTTTTTACAGGGTGGAAATAAAATTGCCTGGAAGGGTGTAGTTCAATTCTGCAGATAGAATTTCGAATATTAAATTTAATACAAATAAAGGAAAATCGCAATATTTCATTTTAAAATAAGAATATGTACACCAGCGAAATGCGGATGTTATGAATAAGTATTTGCCTGGATTGATGAATATATAGATACTGCCCTTTCCGGCTATATGCTTCCAAACAAATTCATAAACCTCTTTATCCTATCACTACCGGCTTAGAATAACTTTTAGAACAAACGGTATTACACACACAGCAGCAAACTTAAAATTAAAAGCATGCTTGAATATTGGGCAAGCTTAACTGAATAGCCAAATATTAACGAAGAACGGTAAATCCTTATTTTTATAGAATACAACCAGAATCGTTAATGACCCTATACCAAAAACTACAGCAAGCCAAAAGCGAAGAAGATGTAAAAGACGCTTA
>JAICHT010000117.1 GCA_025924755.1 Chitinophagaceae bacterium
CCTGGCCAATATGAGGATATACTACAACTGAAAGGTGTAGGCCCCTATACCGCCGCCGCTATTGCATCTTTTGCTTATAACCTTCCGTATGCCGTGCTGGACGGTAATGTGTTTCGGATATTGGCAAGAATTGCAGGTATTGAAACGCCGGTGGATACTACCGAAGGAAAAAAAGTTTTTGCACATCTTGCTCAACAACTTTTACCAAAAAAGAAGGCAGCCATATACAACCAGGCTATTATGGACTTTGGCGCCACTGTTTGTAAACCCGCACCCGAATGTGCTCATTGCTTTTTTAATAAGCATTGCCGCGCTTTTATAGAAAACAAGCAACAGCTATTGCCCGTAAAGCTAAAACGAACAAAAGTAAAAGAGCGTTGGTTCAATTATGCAGTATTGCAGCACCAACATCAATATGCGATCCTGCAGCGGACAGGCAAAGACATATGGCAAGGTTTATACGAGTTTTTGTTGTTGGAAACAGATGCTCCCTCCTCTTTGGAAAACGTATTGTCTCTGCTTTACCACCAGCATGGCCTTTCGGCAAATCATTTTGTTATTAAAAGCTTTACTACCGGGCAGGTGCAGAAATTATCGCATCAAAAAATACATTTTTCTTTTATCGCCATTACTCTTTCCAGTCCTGTATCTATTAAAAATTTGAGTTGGATAAGCAGGCAGCAACTGGCTGATTATCCTTTTCCTAAAACCTTACATCAATACGTAGCTGCGGAATTACTTTAATCTTTTACCATATTGATGGCAAATAATTTGATGATTATCACTAAATTTAATGGTAGGAATCATAAGGGTGTTTTTAATAACAGAAAAATGTATTTGTATGAGAGGCGTAAACAGAGTAATGCTTATTGGAAATCTTGGCAAAGATCCGGATGTGCAGTTTTTAGAAGGCAATATTGGAGTAGCAAAATTTCCGTTGGCCACTACAGAAACTTTTAAAGACCGGTCGGGTAAGTTGGTATCACAAACAGAATGGCATACGGTGGTGCTATGGCGCGGGCTGGCCGAACTGGCCCAAAAATATTTACACAAAGGAAGCCTGGTATATATTGAGGGAAGATTAAGAACAAGGAGTTGGGAAGATAAGGAGCATAACCGTAAATTTGCCACCGAAGTAGTAGGCGACAATTTAATTATGCTTGACAAACGTACTGATGGGGGTAATCACTCATCTTTACATACGGATTCGGGCATTGAAGGTATAAGCGGCGATACACCACTAGAGGAACCGCCGCCTCAAGACCTTTCTTTTTAATGAATAAATTAAACAATATAAGGTTACTGGCAGGCCCTACCGACCTGCCTTTATACTTACATTATTAACCAAAATCTTGGCATTTGGACTATCTGTCGGTCATCAATCTTTTACATTCCACCGGATTTACCTTACTGGCTGCTAACCCGCAAAGCACGGTCTTTCTTATTGTAGTGCTCATTATATTGCTGCTATTAAGCTTTATTACTTCCGGCTCAGAGGTAGCCCTGTTTTCGTTGCAGCATAAGGATGTGAATATGCTTAAAACCAAGCAGCATGCGGCTGCAAGGCGCATTACCCTATTGCTGGATGAACGTAAAGCGGTATATATTTCGCTTCTTATTGCAGGTACTGTTTTTAATATCAGCATTATTATCCTGATTAATTTTTTATTATCGCCGGTGCTGCATATGGGCATCGTTCATTTCTTCATCCCTATTGATCTTGACTTTTTTATAAAAGTTATTGTCATTGCTTTTATCATTGTTTTTTTTGGCAAGATGCTTCCTAAAGTGTGGGCGGCTCAAAATCATTTACGTTTTGCTTATAGTACATCGGCCGTGGTAGAAGGACTGCACTTATTGCTGCGCCGTATCAGTTTACGGATGGTAGCTATTGCCGATGATATTAGCCAGCGCAGCGGCGCCAATGCTATAGAATCGGCCAGTTTGCGGGAGCTGGACCATGCTATTGATATTAATAATGAGCAAACATCCGACGAAGAAAAAAACATCTTAAAGGGCATCGTAAAGTTTACCAATATTTCGGTAAAGCAGATTATGCGTTTTCGGCTGGATGTGAGCGGAATTGATTATAAAACCGGATTTCCCGACCTGCTTAAAAAAGTAGAAGAACTGCATTATTCCCGCCTGCCGGTTTTTAAAAGCAATCTTGATGAAATAGCCGGCATATTAAACACAAAAGATTTACTGCCCTTTTTAGGCGAAGCTAATTTTGACTGGCATGCGCTGATACGGCCACCTTATTTTGTACCCGAATCGAAACTGATAAAAGACCTGCTGGAAGAATTTCAAACCAAGCATATCCATTTTGCGGTGGTGGTAGATGAATTTGGAGGCACCAGCGGCATTATTACTATGGAAGATATCCTGGAAGAAATTATTGGCGATATACGGGATGAATTTGACGAAGAGGAAACAGCCGTTCGCAAAACAGAAGATAATGTATATGTAGCAGATGCAAAGGTGCTGCTGCACGACCTTTGTCGGTCTATGCACCTGCCGGTAGATACCTTTGATGAAGTACGCGGCGAAAGCGATTCGCTGGGCGGATTGGTGCTGGAGATTGCCGGCGCTTTTCCGGCCATTAATGAAACCATCAAAAGCGGCGATTTTGAATTCACCGTATTGGAGGCAGATAAAAACAGGCTTAAAACAATAAAAATCGGCATCCATCCTCATGAAGCTTAACCGCATATTGGTTTTATGGATAGCGGTTATTATAATAGCAGCTTCCTGCAACAGCGATTATACCGCCAAGCCACGTGGATATTTTAAAATCAGTTTGCCTCAAAAAGCGTATCAGCAATTTAACAAGCCGGGTTTCCCGTACTCGTTTGAATACCCGGTATATGCAAACATTACGCAGGATACCGTTTTTTTTGACAGGAAGCCTGAAAATCCATATTGGATTAATATTGATTTTCCACAGTTCAATGGACGTATTTATATCAGTTACAAAGAAATTGGAAAGAACAAACTGGATTCGCTGGTGAATGATGCGTTCACCATGTCGTATAAGCAACATACCTACAAAGCATCGGCTATTGAACCGCAGCCATTTAGTACACCTAATAATGTAGAAGGCGTTTATTTTACATTGAAAGGCAACACCGCTACGGCCAACCAGTTTTTTGCTACCGATTCGGTAAAGCACTTTTTGCGGGGTGCACTGTATTTTAATGCTACGCCCAACGAAGATTCCTTATTGCCGGTTAATCGTTTTTTAAAGCAGGATTTACAACATTTGATTAGTACGCTACGCTGGAAATGAATAGTGCTGATAGGAAGGATGCCAGGCATCTACTATCACTCACTTATTAAAACTCCATTAAAATTAACGGGCATCTCTGCTGCATCTGGTTATTAATCTACTTTTGCTTAAAATAATTTCCTTGATAGCAATTGACAATGTATTGGTAAGTGATGAAGTGATAGAAGCGCAATTTGTTTGTGATTTGCACAAATGCAAAGGCGGCTGTTGCGAAGATGGTGATGCCGGTGCACCGCTGGAAAAAGAAGAACTGAAAATACTTAAAGAAAATTTTGAAGTAATAAAAGATTACCTGACACCGGAAGGCCTTGCCGAAATAAAGCGCCAGGGTAAATATTTATACGACCGTGAGTTTGGCTGGGTTACACCAACAGTAAATGGAAAAATCTGTGCTTACGGATACAGAGACAACCAGGGTATTATTAAATGTGGTATTGAGCAGGCCTATAATGATGGAAAGCTGGGTTGGAAGAAGCCTATCAGTTGCCATTTATACCCTATAAGAACGGGCAGAAACAAAGCATATACCACTGTGAACTACGAGCCGAGAGAGACGCTTTGTAATGCCGCCTGCACACTAGGAAAAAAATTAAAACTACCCGTTTACCAGTTTTTAAAAGATGCGCTTATTCGTAAGTTTGGTTCCGACTTTTATGAGGCTTTACACCAGGTAGCTGTTGAACATTTCAACAACAAAGCCCATCCCAAAAAATAGCATCGGATATATCCATAATTACTATTGCGATCCTATTGTTTTGTAAATAAATTGCAGCAGCAATTATGTATTCAAAAACAAACCGATTAATTTTAATATGTGCTAGTCTATTCGCATTCTATTACGCCAAGGATACAATACGTAATTGATTTTCTTACGGAGTATTTCGGTATTTCCTTTAAAGTTACCAGCAACGATCAAAGCTATATCAACGCCAGCAATCCCTGCAAACTCAATTACAGCTATCACCCTGTAGCCGACGATGAGTTGTGGATTCATCCGCATCCGCTACTATCCGAATCGGCAGTGCGGCATGTAAAAATCGAGTGTTTTTCGTTTGCCGGTTACAAGGCTTTTTTTAAAACGGAAGGCCATTTTCCATTTGATATTTTTGCAGCTATTTTTTTTCTGCTCACCCGCTACGAAGAATACCTTCCGCACCGGTATGATACATATGGCCGGTATGCCCACGAAAATTCTTTAGCTTATAATGAAGAATTTTTACACGTGCCGCTTATTCATATATGGCTTGAAGAATTTAGAAAATTAATAGCATCCAGGGATACGGAATTTAATACGGTAAAAACGCAGTTTCAATTTGTACCTACCTATGATATTGATATTGCCTGGAGTTATAAAAACAAGGGGTTCAAACGCACTGCCGGCGGCCTTCTTCAAGCTTTTGTAAAAGGAAAATGGAAGGTAATGACCAACCGTATACAAGTATTGAACGATAAAAAAACAGATCCTTTTGATTGCTACGAATGGCTTAACAACCTGCACCAGCGTTATCAGCTACATCCCATCTTCTTTTTTTTAATGGCCGATAAGGCTGCACGATTCGATAAAAATATTTCTATCCGTAATCCTCAATTTCAACACCTGGTAAAAGATATAGCAAAGCATTACTCCGTCGGTTTGCATCCATCCTGGCAAAGCGGCGATGTGCATTACCTGGTAAGAAAAGAAAAGCAGCTTTTAGAAACGCTTTCGCATCATCATATCAAATCATCGCGCCAGCACTATATACGGTTTACTTTACCCGCTACCTACCGGCGCCTGCTGGAAACCGGCATCACCAACGATTACTCTATGGGCTATGGCAGTATCAATGGTTTCAGAGCTTCTATTGCCCGATCTTTTGTGTGGTATGATCTTTTGGCTGAACAGGCCACGTCTTTACGTATTCATCCGTTTTGCTTTATGGATGCCAACTCGTATTACGAACAGCAGTACACACCTGACCAGGCATTGGAAGAACTGATGCATTACTATGTTGCCATCAAAGCGGTCAATGGCACCATGTGCACCATCTGGCACAATAGCTTTTTAGGCATCAGCAAAGAGTTTGAAGGCTGGCGACAAGTGTATGAACAATTTGTAGCAGCCGTACTGACTTCTTAGTAAACACCACTTTAGCAGATAGTGATTTCTATAGTATCATACTGACAGCATTGATATTGATAGCCATAATTAGTAATAACTTTAGCAAAAGCAGATTATGAAAGCAATATGGAACAACCAGGTTATTGCTGAAAGTAGCCATACCATTGTGGTAGAAGGCAATCATTACTTTCCGCCCGGTGATGTAAAGGCCGAACTGTTGACACCTTCCGACACCCATACTACCTGCCACTGGAAGGGTAAAGCATCTTATTATACTATTGAAGTGGATGGAAAAATAAATAAAGATGCCGCCTGGTACTATCCATCAGCAAAAGATGCTGCCCAAAACATACAGGGATATGTGGCTTTTTGGAAGGGAGTAGCAGTAACAGAATAAGATTGCAAACGCTAAGCATTTCATTTCTTATAAGATTGATTTTATGAAACGGCCTATTCTTTTTTCATGATTGTTGTAGAGCAACTCACCAAACGCTTTAATACTACTATAGCGGTAGATGCCATTTCTTTTGAAGTAAAGGAATCGGAAACACTTGTGATATTAGGTACCAGCGGCTGCGGCAAAACCACTACGCTGCGTATGATAAACCGGCTGATAGAACCTTCTTACGGCAACATATTTATTAATGGCAAAAGCATCTATGAGCAGCCGGCAGAACAACTGCGCAGAAGCATTGGGTATGTATTGCAGAACAACGGTCTTTTTCCGCATTATACCGTAGCGCAGAATATTGCTATTGTGCCAAAGCTGCTTGGCTGGAGTCAGCAAAAAATACAGGAACGTACCAGTGTGCTGCTATACAAGCTACAACTACCCAACGAGTTTTTACACCTGTATCCTGATAAGCTAAGCGGCGGACAGCAGCAACGGGTAGGGCTGGCAAGAGCCCTGGCAGCCGATCCGCCCATACTATTGATGGATGAACCTTTCGGCGCGTTGGACCCTATAACGCGTACGGATATACGAAAAGAATTTAGCCAGCTGGATGAACTGAAACGAAAAACAATCATATTGGTAACGCATGATGTACAGGAAGCTTTTGAAATGGGTAACCGCATTTGTCTGATGGACAAAGGCCATATTATGCAGATAGGAACACCGGCTGATTTATTATTTCATCCCGTCAATGACTTTGTAAAAATTTTTTTTAACCACCAGCGATTACAGCTTGAATTGAAAGCCATCAAACTAAAAAGTATATGGAATCATTTAAGCGCAGTTGATGTTATGCCTAATATAAAAAATGATGTGATTACTACGAATCAAAGTTTGTGGGATGCAATGGAACAGCTATCACAGCAAAATAGGGCAGAGGCCTATATAACCGTTATGGATACAGAAAGTACTGAAAGAAAAAAAGCAAGCTTTAATGATATGCTGACCGGCTTGAATAAATTTAAAAAAGTTCAATAAAATGCAGGAACAGCAAACCTTATGGCAATTTATAGCGCAACAGTGGGATAAGCTGTTAAGCCAGACCATCACGCATATTGGCCTCACCTTTATATCGCTGTTTATTGCTATTCTCATTGGCTTGCCATTAGGCATACTTATTTCAAAAAAAAGAAAACTGGCAGGTGGAGTATTAAGCATCGCGGGCATCTTGCAAACCATTCCCAGTATTGCACTTTTAGGGTTTATGATTCCGCTATTAGGTATCGGGCCACTGCCCGCTATTGCCGCTCTTTTTTTATATGCGCTGTTACCTATCATCCGAAATACGTATACCGGCATTACCGGCGTAGACGCTGCCATAAAAGACGCTGCCAAAGGAATGGGCATGAGCTATCAACAAATACTATTTAAAGTAGAACTGCCACTAGCCATGCCCGTTATACTGGCTGGAGTGCGTACGGCTACGGTTATCAATGTAGGTGTTGCTACATTGGCGGCTTATATTGCCGCTGGGGGATTGGGTGAATTTATTTTTGGCGGTATTTCGCTAAACAACACGAATATGATATTGGCAGGCGCTATACCCGCAGCCTTGCTGGCAATACTATTTGATTTTTTACTATCCCGGCTACAAAAATTGAAATTACAAAATTCACAAAAAGCGTTGTGGGCGTTGCCTTTGGTGCTGTTTGTCTTTTCTTCTTTTTATATCATACCCAATGGACTTACTAAAATACTGGCGGGTTTTACACCGGAGTTTATGGGGCGGCAAGATGGTTATTTAGGATTGAAATCGAAGTACAACTTGCATATTCCTGTTGTAGTAATTGGCGATGCGGTAATGTATAAAGCGGCCTACGAAAAAAAGCTGGACGTGATCAGCGGTTATAGTACCGATGGAAGATTGAAGGCTTTTGGCCTGGTAGTATTGCAGGATGATAAAACCATTTTTCCACCCTACTATGCAGCGCCTTTAGTACGAAATGAAACACTACAGCAGTATCCCGAACTTGAAAATACACTTAACTTATTAGCCGGCACTATTACTGATTCTATCATGACTGATTTGAATTATAGAGTTGATTACCTGAAGCAATCACCCGAAAAAGTAGCCAAAGACTTTTTGGTGTCGAAAGGGTTGTATAGAGCTCCGCAGCAAGGAAACAAAGGAATGGTCCGCATGGGTTCAAAAATATTTGGCGAGCAATATATTCTTACCAGTATGTATAGTATGTTGATACAGGGATATACGAATCTAAAAGTGGAAACAAAAACCGGTCTGGGCGGTACTAAAATTTGCTTTGATGCACTTACCAATAACCAAATAGATTTTTACCCGGAATATACCGGTACCGGGCTGCTGGTAATTTTGCATCCCACCACACAGCAAATAGGTGCAATTATTGATAATAAGGAAAAAGTATATCAGTTTGTACAGCAAGGCTTTCAAAAGCAGTACCATCTTACCTGGTTAAAACCCATTGGCTTTAATAATGCGTATGCGTTAATGATGCGAAAAAAACAAGCAGCCCGTTTGCACATCCGAACCATATCCGATTTAAAACGTTATGTAACCACCAATCAATAAAATGAATTTACTTCAAGCCTATAAAGCAGTGAGGGCCCATACAGAAGCCATCTGCCAGCCCCTAAAAACAGAAGACTACGTGGTGCAGCCGGTGGTAGATGTAAGCCCGCCCAAATGGCATATCGGGCATACTACCTGGTTTTTTGAAACGTTTATTTTAAAGCCTTATGCAAAAGAATACCAGGAATATGACCCTAACTACAACTATGTTTTTAACAGCTATTACGAAACGGTTGGCAACCGCGTCATTCGCACCGACCGGGGCAATTTAAGCCGGCCTACAGTAGAAGAAATTTATCAGTACCGCCGTTATGTAGACGTAGCTATGGAAAGTTTTTTGGCCGGTAGTATCTCCAGTGATATTCAGGAATTAGTGGTATTAGGATTACATCATGAGCAACAACACCAGGAACTATTATATACGGATATTAAATTTATATTAGGCCACAACCCGCTTTTCCCCGCATATACCGATACGAGTATTGAACAAATAGCTGCTAACAACCCAACTGAATTTATTACTGTCAAAGCCGGTGTATATGAGATAGGATACCAGGGCGATGGATTTTGTTTTGATAATGAACTGGGGCGACATAAAGTGTACCTGCCCGATTATAAGATAGCTACGCAATTAGTTACCAATAAAGAGTACCTGGAGTTTATAAACGACGGCGGCTATACTAACTTTCGTTATTGGCATGCCGAAGGCTGGGACTGGGTAAAAGCAAAAAGCGCCAAAGCGCCCCTTTACTGGCATTTAATTGATGGACAATGGTGTTATTATACCTTAACCGGTTTGCAGTCTGTAGCGCCTGCACAGCCGCTTTGCCATATTAATTATTACGAAGCTACCGCCTATGCCGCATGGAAAGGCATGCGCTTACCTACCGAAGCTGAGTGGGAAGTAGCCGCTACGCAATTTGATTGGGGAAGCCGCTGGGAATGGACAGAAAGTGCATACCTGCCTTACCCGGGTTTTAGTAAACAGGAAGGCGCTATTGGCGAGTACAACGGAAAGTTTATGGTAAGCCAGATGGTGCTTCGCGGCGCATCGGTAGCTACCCCGCCAAATCATAGCCGTATTACTTACCGCAACTTTTTTCATCCATCGCTGCAATGGCAATTTACAGGCATCAGATTAGCTAAATAAAAATTATGAACCGATTTTACCAGGATGTATTGGAAGGTCTTTCTTCCTCTCCCAAGCGTCTTAGCTCTAAATATTTTTATGATGCAACCGGCGACCAGTTGTTTCAACAAATAATGGCATGCCCGGAATATTACCTCACTAATTGCGAAATGGAAATCTTTAGCAACCAGGCCCAGGCGCTTGCGGAGACAATACTACAGCAGTATGACGAATTTGATATTATAGAACTCGGTGCCGGAGATGCTGTAAAATCTACGCACTTATTAAAATATTTATCGGCCACAGGCCAACACTATACTTACTACCCTATTGATATATCTAAAAATGTGATCCGGCTATTAGAGAATGAAATGCCGCAACGGGTGCCGGGTATCCAGCTTCATGGTTTAAATGGTGAATATGGCGCCATGCTGCACGAAGCTGGGAGGTTGTCGTCCCGCAAAAAAGTGGTGCTGTTCCTGGGCTCTAATATTGGTAATTTAACGCTTAAAGAAGCGGAACAATTTCTTAAGTCCATAAATAGCCAGTTAACACCCGGCGACCTTATTTTGATTGGTTTTGACTTAAAGAAAAATCCAAAAGTTATATTAGAAGCCTACAATGATAAAGCCGGTATTACC
>JAICHT010000118.1 GCA_025924755.1 Chitinophagaceae bacterium
AAAAGTAAAGCAGCAAACAATAGCCGGACCCAGATCGCCTAATATCAAAAAGAGAAAAATAGTTATTAATATAGCAACCAATGCATAGGAAAAAAATGACCATCTTTTTATCCAGCTTGCATATTGGGAAATGAATTTTTCATTAAGAGCAAAAAAACCGGCTAAAAAAATAATCGTTGCAAACGTTATCAGTTCACTGGGTTGAAAGCCAAACAAATTAATTTTTACGCCACTACCCTGCGGACCGGAACCAAAAGCAATAGTTAACAACAATAATAATACGGCCAGTGCTGCCCATTGCAGTCCATTAGGTACATAGTTTTTGCCCTTTAAAATAAAAAGCCGGTAAAGGCCGGAATCGGTTGTAAACTTTCGAAGATTGAACAGCAATAAAACACCAAATCCAATGATACCTACGACAAAATACAATAAGGTGTCTTTTGCTAAAAAGCGGTCGCGAAGCGGATCCTGTAGACTTAATAAGGTTACGAAGGAAATACCTGTAAGCAACATTATCACCGGTAATATCAAAGGATCGGCTTGAGGAAAGCGAAAACTTAATGCAAGATGCAGTAAAAAAAATGCAATAAAAAAGATACATACAATAATAAAATACCATCGGCTGAACTCCTGCGGGGTTCGTACAATTAACGCCTTTTCTTTTCTAAGATTATTAAAATCACGTGTGGAAAATAATCGTATCGTATGCAGCGACCTGTAAAAATGGATGGATACATCTTCGTTCAATTGCTGAACACCCTGCGAGGTACCAAACTGGTAGCCCGGCTGTAAGGGAAGCACCTCGTATGATTTATTTTCCGGCAGGTTTTTAAATGAATACTTACCTGCAGCATCGGTACGGGCATATGCAGTTAGTGCCTGCAGTTGCCTGTGGTTTAATGAATCGAGAGCATATACTTTTTTTACACCGCTACTTATTTCCGAACGGTCATGTGTGATCTCGTTTAAGTTTTTGGTGAATAGGCTGTCCTGTGGCAATATCATTTGCAATCGTACTAACACTCCCTTAACCGGTTCACTACCGGCATCTGTTATAGTACCGCTGATGGCATGTGCACCTGATGCTATATCGTTTACAGAAGGCAATTGTGGTGGACTTACTTTTTCCTGGAAAAAGCGTATGGAATCAGCGCCTGTAAAACCTAATAATGAACGCGACAACAACACTCGCTTTTGAAAAGATTCACCACCCTGCAAAAAAGCCTTATCCGCATCTATATAATATTTTTGTTTATTTAATTCGCCGATATTATCCAAATGATCTTCGCCTGAATTTAATCGCTGTGCAATCACGGCCTGTATCAAACCTATGTCTCTTTTGTCTTCGAAATAGAAACCCTTCAATAGCAGGTTTTGTACCCGGTCTGCCGTATTACTTCCATTAAGATTGACGATGGTTCCATCGCTCAATCGCTGCGGCACCTCCTGAAAATTCTTTTTCAGTTTTGCAAAAAGTTCAAAAAAAACAAATGCCAATACTACTGTAATAAGTAATAGAAAAATCCGTTCGATCATTCGTTGTCCTTGCCTGTGCTGCGCCATGAGCCTTATTTATTTTTTGGTATACTGTCCCACTGAAAAAGTGCTTTGTCGCCTATATAGCCATTGATATATTGATTTGCCGGAAAGCTAAACTGATACTGCAATGGTATGCGGCAATTTTCAAAACGTACGTTCCTCAGGTGCAAAGCCTTGTTTTGCGCCAATATGCCAATATCAAAGTTTTTCAAAGTAATATTTTCCAGTAAAATGTATTTACATGCAGGCGCCAATACTATAGCCGGACCTGAAAATGCAGAATCACTTACTAATGTAATCTTGTTTTTAGCCCGCAGGTAAAAAGAATCGCGGTTAATAAATAAGGAGTTGCTTAAAACAACTGGCTTTTCAAAAACCGAATCGGGTATTAAAAGCGTATGGCCTTTAACGTTAGTTATACTATCCGCTATTGTTTTTTCCATCTGGTTTGGTGTAACCTGCACTGAATCCTGAGTTGAAGCTTTTGTAACGGCAGTTATCATTGCATGCTTTGGCTGTTTCAATAAAAGCCATAAAATTCCGAGCAATAAGGCACCCGAGAGCAGCGAAAGCAACAGGATAATTGTTTTGCTGTTGTCCTTTTTTTCAAGTGGTATAATAGCAGGTTTATCGTTCTTTAACTCTGCCGGATCGGCTTCTGTTTGGCGGACTTGCTTTTTTTTTAGAGAGGAAGCGGGTTTAGTAGCCCGTTGCTTTACCGGAGCCGCATCATTGTATACTAATACTACAGTAATATTGTCCTTGCCACCGGCTGTATTAGCGGCAGCTATTAAGGCAATTGCCTTTTCATTCAACGGCATATCCTTTGAAAGGATCGCAGTGATCTCGCTACTTGACACCATATCCGTTAAGCCATCACTGCACAATAAAAGATGATCGCCTGGCAAAAACGGCGATTCACCGGTTTCAATATAATCACTATTGATATTAATTTGCCCGGTAAAGCCCAGTGCATTGTTGATTTCATTTCTTTTGGGATGGGTCATCGCTTCTTGCTCCGTTAGCCGCCCTGAGTCTTCCAGAAATCCTACAAAAGACTGGTCTTTGGTAACCTTCACCAGCGAGTTATCGCGCAGCAGGTAAAGCCGCGTATCGCCCACATGGGCATAGTAAAAAACATGTCGTGGCACATCCACCATAGCCAGTGTAAGCACACAAGCCATGCTCTCATACTTCTTGTTTTTTTGTTTTTCTACAAAAATGCTTTCGTTTGCCATATGCAAAGCTTCTTTAAGTGCAGGCTGCATATGGCTCTCCGGTTTATTTAACTGTTTTAAGAGCGCCTCCCGCGTAATAGCAGCAGCTACTTCCCCTCCTTCGTAGCCTCCTACGCCGTCTATAACGCAGGCCAGTATCAACCCATTACCTGAAAGCTTTTGCGCAATAAAGGCATCTTCATTATTATCCCTTAATTTACCGGTATCAGTAAGTCCAAAATAATTTTCAGCCATTATTGTTTATGCGATTTTTTAATTTCCCAAAAATGCACTGCCAGCAAAAAAATACAAATCACTAAAAAAGACAATGATAATAGGTGAGACATAGGAATTTAGGATTTGAAGATGTTAATACCAACAATGCCATTTAATACGATCCGCGAATTTACTGGCAGTTCTACCCAGGATGGATTGCTAGCTTCACTTCTTACTACTGCCTTTTCATTAACCAGTGTTTTTTCACCAAAAGAAGTAAGGTAAAATTTGCCTTCACTTTTATTATACCGGATGCGCAAATGCGGTGTATTTACCCAATCGGATGGCACGCGGAAAATGCTGGACGCATCCCGCGTTTCGTCTTTTCCGGAAACGGTAATTTCTTCATCTTTCATGATATATTCCAACTTACGGCCGGCAAAAGCCTTATCAGGCAAAATGGTCTCAAACCTTGCCAGGCCAGGCTGGACAGTGCCTGCGGCGCCGTGCTCTTCCAACATTAAATCTTCGCGGTACGGCACTTCGTAATAACCCTCACTATAAAAATTAAAGCCCTTCAAAATATCCGGGTTAATATCAAAGGTTTGAGCAATACCGGTTTGACGTGGAATAAATGTTACCCGAAGATTTTCTTCTTTTTGCGTGCTTCCTGGCAGTAGCTTCCCAATAAAACTCTTATCGCCCCGCCCATATTCCTGGTTAGAAACAAACCGGAAAACCCATTTACTGCTAGAGGGTTCTACCGTTTTGCCCTCTGTGCGGTACTTTTTTAAAGCTGAATAAAACTTCTTCACCGACTCCTGAACAATCAGGCCGAATATGCCTTTCTTATTGTCCATAAAATCCTGGTAGTCTTCGGGGTTAAAACAAATAATATATTCATGATAAAAAACAATACGGTCTGCAAAAGATAAATGTGCAATAGACTCATTGAATTTTTCTAAAATATATTTATAAACATCGTTGGGTGTTATAGAAGGCCTGCTGGTATGTGTATGGGTGAGTTCTTTTTTTAAAAGCCAGTCGTGCAGGCCAATTCGTTGCCAGAAGGAAGGTTTTGATTTCATGTAATGCAATATGCTTAAAGTAAATTTACTTTAAATCATATTGACAACGAAAAGAGGCCGCTTATATTGTAAACTTCTGCCGTAAGCATCAGATTAAACTTTTACTTATCACTAAATTTATGCTTACTTCATCCTATTTTTGATATAACAAATTGCCTAGCGCCATCTTCAAATAAAGGTGCATAAGTTCTATAAAACTTTTAATCAAAATGATGTAACTATGAAGTATGGAATTTACAAGCATGATTTTTTCGAACGGAGAATATGCTTTATACAAGGTAACTACCACCAATGGTAAGATATTTCAGGCAACTTTAAACGGCGACAATTTTTCTACCGCTATTCCAAAATCGGCCACTTTCATAAGGGATAATGGAAACTGGATACGGGATGCTGATGCAAAAATCGTTTTAGATCACCTGATACATTATATCGAATCCAATTACCGGTTTGTAGGCGATGCGCTGGAGGAGCGGGAGCCAAAACTCTGATCCTGCAAGCCCTTAATTTTACCCGATTTATCCACAGTTGCTAAATACTTTAGGAAGAGGCGTTACTTTGCATAAAATTGAACCTATGCCAACCACTAATATAAAATGCCCCAATTGTGCCACCGAAATTGATGTACAAAATGTACTCTCCGCGGATGCCGAGCAAAAAATAAAACAGCAATACGAAAAGCAGTTACAGCAGTCACTTTCACAAATAAGCCTCGAGAAGAAGAAGCTGGAAGAAGAGCAAAAGGTGTTTGAAGACAAACGTAAAAAAGAAAATGAACTGTTTGCACAAAAGCTGCAGCAGGAAAAGCAAAAACTGGAACTTGAAATTCAGCAACAATTGCGCACTTCTATTGGTGCCGATTATGAAAACGAATTGCGGCTTTTAAAACGCAACCAGCAGGAAAATGAAGAACGGTTGAAAGCAGCCCGTCAGAAGGAATTTGAGTTTTTGAAGAAAGAACAGGATCTTAAAAATAAAGAACACGAATTAGAAATTGTATTGCAACAAAAACTAATTCAGGAACGAAACAATTTGAAGGACCTGATACGGAAAGAAGAAGAAAAGCGGATTTCTGTAAAAGAAGAAGAATACCAGTTTAAAATGAAAGAACTGCAAATACAACTGGAAGACCAACGCAGGCTGGTGGAGGAAATGAAAAGAAAGGCCGACCAGGGCTCCATGCAATTGCAGGGTGAAGTACAGGAAAAACTTTTGGAAGAAATATTAGGTAGTCATTTTCCGTACGATACCGTAAGCGAAGTAGGCAAAGGCCTGGAAGGCGCCGATTGCATCCTCTCTGTTCGCAACCATGTAGGCATAGAATGCGGCGCCATTATATATGAGAGCAAACGTACCAAATCATTCAACGCGGCCTGGGTAGAAAAGCTTAAAAACGATATGCGGAGCAAGGGTGCAGATATAGCCGTGCTGGTAACGCAGTCTTACCCCAAAGATCAAAAATGCTTTGGCGAAAAAGACGGAGTATGGATTTGTTCCTACTCCGAAGTACTGGCATTAACCAGTGCCCTAAGGCATACCATTATCCGCATTGCTGAAACTAAAAAAGCAGAAGAAAATAAGGGCGAAAAAATGCAATTGCTTTACAGCTATTTAACGGGTATTGAGTTCCGGCAGCAGATAGAAACTATTGTAGAGGGTTTTCTTTCCATGAAGAACGCTATTTCTAAAGAACGGATACAAATGGAAAAAATCTGGAAAGAACGGGAAAAGCAACTGGAAAAAGTATTGATCAGCACATCAGGGCTTTATGGTTCTATTAAAGGCATTGCGGGTACTTCTATCGGCAGCATTCCGGTACTTGAAGATGACAATGACTATGAAGAAAATTATCCACGCCTCGTAGCTAAGTAACCACGTAACTCAATACTATCTCGGCAAAAAAGCAACTATGAACGTGTAACAGTACAGCATCTTCTTTTTTAAAACAGATTTCCGTATCAAATTCCTGGTCGGAAATCTGTTTTATTTTTTGCACTACGATATGCTCCCTGAAATCCACTTCCCCGTTGCCGAACCACTTGAACACCGCTTCTTTTGCACTCCATAAAAGAGTAAGTTTTTCTATAGGTATCTCTCCCCCACCACATGCAATCGTAATTTCCGAAGCGTCTAAAAACTTATTTTTAATCCGCGCTACTTTAACGGTTGGTATTTCAATATCCACCCCGGTCCTCTTGGTTTTGCTTACCAGTGCCGCTGCATAATTGCCGCAATGCGATATAGAAAAATGATATGCCTCATCTTTTAAATATGGTTTACGGGTATCCGCCAGCAGGATCAGATCAATAGGAAAATCGGCAAACAAATACCGCAATAAATAACGGCCTGCCAAATGCTGCAAGCGTTTGTGCGGGTGCGAAACATTACGTTGCGGAATGACTTTCTTCAAAAAAAAATCTTCTTCTTCTTCTATTTTCCAGATGCCCAGTTTGGTATCATTGGCCAGGTGCTGTTGAAAAAAAATAGGCATAATATAATTTTTCCCGATTATTTTGCTATTGACAAAAAGCAAATCTCAGTATTCAAAATTCAAAAATATTCATGATACTTTCTGATAAACGTATTTTAGAAGAAATGCAACAGGGCACTATCAAAATTGAACCCTATGACCGTGACTGCCTGGGCAGCAACAGTTATGATGTGCATTTAGGCAAGGTGCTGGCTAAATATAAAGACGAAATGCTGGACGCCAAAAAGCACAACCAGATTGAATATTTCGAAATTCCGGAAGAAGGATTTGTGCTGTTACCAAACATGTTTTATTTAGGTGTTACCGCCGAATATACCGAGACACATGCGCATGTTCCTTTCCTGGAAGGTAAATCCTCCACAGGGCGACTGGGTATTGATATTCATGCCACCGCGGGTAAAGGCGACGTAGGCTTTTGCGGCAATTGGACATTGGAAATATCAGTAAAGCAGCCGGTGCGGGTATATGCCGGTATGCCGGTTGGGCAATTAATTTATTTTCCGGTAGAAGGTGAAATAGAAATAAAGTACAACCAAAAAAAGAATGCCAAGTACAGCGGGCAGCCTAACAGACCGGTGGAAAGCATGATGTGGAAAAACACTTTTTAGTAGTGATATGGAGATGAAGCTTGTCTGCAAATAGTTTAAATGGCTCAGCTTTTGCTGCATATCACTAAAATTAAAAAGCATGGGATTTGATCAATATCACGAACCGCCGGAGGAACTTTCGCACAAGATCAGAACGTTTGCCCGCATGATGGCATCCTTAAAAGAAGAAGCCGAAGCAATCAATTGGTACGAGCAACGTATTTCGGTAGAGAAAGATGAGGATGCGAAAGCCATTATGGAAAATGCGCAACAGGAAGAGTTTAAACACTTTGGGATGGACCTGGAGTTTTTGCTGCGTCAAAAAGACAAATGGCGGGCCATATTAAAAGAAATTCTTTTTAAGGATGGCGACATTGTAAAGCTGGGCGAGCAGGCAGAAAAAGACGCCGATTAAATTAACCTGCACTAAAATCATACGCTCTTTTTAAAATAGAAATGAGCGTATGATTTCAAAATTATTGAACCGAATTAAAACCGGTCGTAATCCCTGTCGCGGCGGTGATAATGATGATGCTCTCTATTATATCTTCTTCCCTCACGGTATTCCCTGCGAGGCCGCTCCCTCCGCACATAACAGGAGGATAAGGATAATGAAAATAAAAGAATGACAAGCAAAACGGGCAAAGACCAATTTTTCATTTTACAAGGTTTACAATTTATTAGAAAGCATATCAACGCTTATATTATAAATAAAACTATGCCACCCTTATCCATTTTTATTCTTTTATAAATACAATAACTTAAAATGATTTACACGAGTATAGGGTTAATAAGCAATTGCTTTTTAATAGCATTCCTGCAGCACCCATATGCAATGCAACAGCACTTGTATAGTAGCGTCGATGCTAACTATATCATTTACACCTATCAGCCTGTAAACTACAAAGTTCAAAATAGACCAACGCCGGTAAACTGCAAACTAACCTGTATCTTCGCGGCAAAATTTTAAGGTCATGAACTTGCATGAATACCAGGCAAAAGAACTACTAAAAAAATACAATGTTCCCGTGCAGGAAGGCATTGCCGCCAGCACACCGCACGAAGCGGAAGAAGCATATCGCCAGATTAAAACTCAATACGGCAGCAACTTTGCGGTGATTAAAGCCCAGATACATGCAGGTGGCCGCGGAAAGGGAAAAATAAAACAAACCGGCGTGAACGGTGTAAAAGTGGTAAAATCATTAGATGAAGTAACCGAACTGTCGCAGAAGATTTTAGGCGGCACGCTGGTTACGGTGCAAACAGGCGAAGCCGGTAAAGTAGTAAACCAGATATTGATAGCGCAGGATATGTATTACGACGGACCTACCGAACGTAAAGAATTTTATTTGTCCATATTATTAGATAGGGCTAAGGGGCAGAACGTAATTATGTACAGCACCGAGGGTGGTATGGACATTGAAGAAGTAGCCCACAAAACACCTGAAAAAATATTTAAAGAATGGGTGCATCCCGGTGGCGGCTTGCAACCTTACCAGGCCAGGGAAATTGCTTTTAATTTAGGCGTAAGTGGTGAAGCCTTTAAAAACATGACCCGGCTGGTTACCAATTTATACAACGCTTATGTGGGATTGGATTGCAGTATGCTGGAGATTAACCCGCTGTTTAAAGCCTCAGACAATAAAATTGTAGCGGTAGATTGTAAAATGAATTTGGATGACAACTCCTTGATGCGCCATCCGGAGTTAGCAGTGTTGCGCGACATCAGCGAAGAAGACCCTACCGAGGTGGAAGCCGGTAAATACAACCTGAACTTTGTAAAGCTGGATGGCAATGTGGGTTGTATGGTAAACGGAGCTGGCCTGGCTATGGCTACTATGGATATGATTAAATTGAGCGGTGGAGAGCCTGCCAACTTTTTGGATGTAGGTGGCACCGCCAATGCACAAACCGTAGAAGCCGGTTTCCGAATTATTATGAAAGATCCGAAAGTAAAGGCGATATTGATTAATATATTCGGTGGTATTGTTCGTTGCGACCGTGTGGCGCAGGGTGTAATAGATGCGTATAAGAATATGGGCAATATCCATATCCCTATTATTGTACGCCTTCAGGGTACTAACGCAGAGGAAGCCAAAAAGCTGATTGATGAAAGTGGATTAAAAGTACAAAGCGCCATTTTGCTGAGCGAAGCGGCCGAATTAGTAAATAAAGCATTAGCAACAGCTTAATTAGTAGTGCCGTAATATCAATATTGAAACTCCGAAGTGTAAACCGCTTCGGAGTTTTTATGTACTAAACTTTTGTACTTCTATATAGCTTTTGTTGTGTCACTCACTGGTGCTGTAGGATTGCTATGAAGCGAGTTGCATTGACGACACCGTTAATTAAAAAGCGAATACGAATCTATTTACTATCAACTTGTTGCTTTCCTTGCAAATTTGGAAAGTGTCGTGTATTATTGTGTTAGTGGTCATGCGAATTTATCCATTCTGACAGCAGGTGATAACATTAAAAAAGTGCCATGTTTCAGCAATTCTTGGAGCCCCATCCAGCCCTAAAAGGATTTGTAAACAACATTATGATACACCAGGTAGTATTTGATGCCGGGCAACCTCAACCCAATTTTTCTGTTCCCCCGCTTCCTGAACACTGCTTGTTCTTTTATGTAAGAGATCTTTCAAATGCAGAAAATACAGCTACTAACAAAAAAGAAAAACAATCTTCATCCATCACAGTTGGTCCAAATACCAACCGGCATATTATTACACCCGGCCGTAACCATTTAATGATAAAAGTTGGCTTTCAGCCGGGAGGATTATACCGCCTGTTAGGCATACCGATGAACGAGCTTTTATACAATGATCCATTAGAGTCCACAGACCTGTTGGGAAATGAAATGAAGGAGGTAAATGATAGATTAAAGTACGCAGTTTCTTTTACCGAAATGAAAACCATCATTGAAGATTTTCTGCTTAAGCGTACAGATAAACTAAAACAAGTCTTACCCATAGATCAGGTACTTCCACTGCTTATCAAAGAACG
>JAICHT010000119.1 GCA_025924755.1 Chitinophagaceae bacterium
AAATAAGCCGTTTGAATAAGTTGATGAATGGCATAAAACAATTTTCCAGTGTACACAAAATCAGAGGGTATACCAGTTTGTTGATACCAGGCATTCATAAATGCTATTAACGAAGCGTTGTATTTGGCATATCCGCCGAAATGATAATCATGCAGTATTTCAAAATTTTTTCTACCACCGGATAATGCTTGCACTTGTTCTTCCAGTTGATGATTATTTTTCATAACGCTTATGCCTATCAGCTTTTGTCCTGGCAGGGCAGCTTTCGCTAACCCGGCAAGCGTGGTGCCAGTGCCTACAGCTGCACAAATATGAGTATAGGCAGGCTGATTCCAGGTTTCTAAAATCTCCAGAGCTCCTTTCACTCCTGAATTTCCATATCCTCCCTCCTTGATAATAAATGCTTGCGGGTACCTATCTAATACCTGTTGGGGTATTTTCCCCTGCTGGTACTCTTCTCTTGATACATAGTGCAAATCCATCCCCCATGCTGCTGCGTCCTGGAGGGTAGGAGAAAGTTCCTGCGGTTGCTCGCCGCGGATAATACCCACCGATTCAAATCCAAACTCTTTACAGGCTGCTGCTGTGGCGTAAATATGATTGGAATAAGCACCGCCAAATGTGATAATTGTTTTCTTTTGAAGCAGTTCGGCTTCCGTCAGGTATTCTTTAAGCTTATACCATTTATTGCCGGAAATCTGCGGATGCAGTTTGTCTAACCGCAGCACATCCAGTTGAATATTGTTTTGGCCGGGCAACTGCAGTGCTATTTCATCCAGATAATTCTGCGAAAGCGTACTATTCATTGGCACAATATTCATTCGCTAATATATTTCTAATATTCTTTAAAAAGAGCACACTTATTTTTGATATATGCAAGAGGAACAATTGTACGGATTAAAGCGGTCGCAAATTATATTAATGGCCGCCTGCACGGGTTTGATAGTAGCGAACATCTATTATTGCCAGCCCCTGATTGTATTGATTAGTAAAGATTTTGGCGTGGCAGAAAGCAGGGCAGGGGTAATTACCTTTCTTACCCAGTTGGGTTATTCTATGGGGTTATTGTTTCTGGTACCTTTAGGCGATAAACTGGAGCGGCGCACCCAAATTATTTTTACTACGGCTTTTGCGGTTATTTCTTTAATTATTGCTGCATCGGCTACCTCCTTGCTACTATTAGAAATTGCCAGTTTTTGCATTGGCTTCACTTCCATTATTCCGCAGTTAGTATTGCCAATGGCGGCCAACTTATCAGCTCCTGATAAAAGGGGAAAGATCGTAGGTTCTATTATGAGTGGACTTTTAATTGGCATCTTACTATCGCGTACGCTCAGCGGATTCATTGGCGCCTGGCTGGGCTGGCGAGGCATGTTTTGGATAGCGGCTGCCATTAGTACGGGTTTGTTATTGTTGATACGGTTATCTTTCCCAAAGGATAAGCCCCGCTTTTCCGGCACCTATGCTACTTTAATGCGGTCGCTGCTTACCTTGATAAAAGAACAACCTTTACTGCGGGAGGCATCGGCTATTACTGCATTTTCCTTTGCTACTTTCGGTTTATTTTGGACGACGATGGTATTGCACCTGGCCGGTGCGCCGTTTCATTTTAATTCGGGTACCATTGGCACGTTTGGTTTGGCTGCGGTATTAGGGGCACTGGCAGCGCCTTTGGTAGGCGGCTCGGCCGATAAAGGAAATCCAAGAGTAGCGATAGGATATGGGCTTACGGCCGCTATTGCCAGCTTTATTGTATTTTATGTGTTTGCTACATCTGTAATTGGGATAGTAATTGGAATTATTCTGTTGGATTTGGGCATGCAGTGTGTGCACGTTTCTAACCAAAGCCGCATTTATACGTTACTGCCTGAAGCCCGGAACCGGCTAAATACCGTGTATATGACCATTAGTTTTATAGGCACCTCACTGGGATCGGCAATAGGACTGTGGGTTTGGAATATAGCAGGCTGGACAGGAGTATGCCTGGCTGGTATTGGTTTATTGTTGATAGCTGTAACCATATATGCTTTGACGTACAAAAAAGTTTCGGCTAAACTAGCAGTTAACTAATAATAAAAGCCGTCTTTTAGGACAGCTTTTATTATGAATTCGGAAAAATATTTCTATTTGCTAGTACTGGCAACAACTGTTCCTTTATTTAACTGTGTGGTCCACTCCAGGGAAATAGCGCTTTTTTCAATTTTAAGATAACTACCCGGGTTGATTTCCAAACTGATGGTATTATCATCATTTACCTTATTAATAGTGCCGTGTATGCCGGCAATGGTAACAATTTTATCGCCCCGCTGCAGGTTATCAATAAAAGTTTTTTGCTGCTTTGCTTTTTTGGCCTGCGGACGAATAAAGAACAGCCAAAAAACTACAATCATTAATCCTATAAATATAAATTGAAATCCGCCACCACCGGGCGCTGCTTGTAACAAATACATAGTTGCTGGTTTATTAAATTAATTTATTTTTTTTCTACTTCTACTCTAAATGAAAGTTCGTGGTTGGTAGTGCCTTTGGTATTGGCCGTTACATATACTTCTTTATTTTGCGGGCCTTCGCGGCCGTTGCTATCAAACTTTGCTTTAATCACTCCTTCTTCGCCGGGGGCTACCGGTTGCTCGGGTTTTTCGGCCACGGTACAACCGCAACTGGCAGAGGCGTTGCTTACTACCAGGGGTTTATTACCTGTATTTTTAAATCGCCAGGATACTAATACCGTTTGCCCTTCTTTTACCTTTCCTAAATTTTGAAAGGTAGAGTCCACCCATTGCAGTGATGTGAAGTTCGCCGAATCTTTTAGTGAATTTGCCGCCGATGTTTGGCTGGCTGCGTCGTTTTGATTACAGGCGGTAACCATACATCCTGATATTAAAATAATAAAAAACGCTTTCATCAATTATTTTTTACGCCTGCAAAGTAACTCGAAAATACGTTATGCCTTTTTAAAATCTGTTTTCTGCAATTTGCCTTCCTGCACCAGTTCTTTATGGATATTATCTAAGATCCCGTTTACAAACTGCCCGCTTTGTTGTGTGCTGTACTCCTTGGCAATATCAATATACTCATTAATAGTAACCTTAGGCGGTATGGTATCGAAGTATAAAAATTCGGCAACACCCATTTTCATGATAATCATATCCAGCAGGGCAATCCGCTCGGCATCCCAGTTTTTTAATTTGGGAACTATCAATGATTCCAGGTGGCCCGACTTTTCGATAACAGTACTTAAAAGGGTTTTGGCAAACAGTAATTTATCAGCACTTACTATTTCGTTGAAGTTAAAAGAGCCGGGTTTTTGCAAATAGCTATTGAAAAGCTGCACGACCACATCCGCATCATCGTCCCAGTTAATAAAGTTTTCCTCCAGGTGCGATATAAAAAGCTCACTGGGAAGCAGTAAGGTTTCCAATATAAAATACAGAATTTCCTTTTCGTCTTTTTTATTACGTTCGGGGCTGCTTATATAGCGTTTATATTCCGGGGTATCTTTTAGCTGCAAATAAATTTTCTTAACCAGATTTTTGTCAAGCCGCTGCTGTGGTTTTAGTTTTTCCAACTGCTCTTTGTAAGAAGCATCTTCCTTTATTTTCCATAAGGTTTCGTTGCCGGCAATTTTAGTATTTACGTTCAGGTCTTCTTCAGTAGTAATATGTTTGGAAGACCGTACATAAGCATCTGTTTCTGCATAGGCAGGTATCTGGGTAAAAAAGTAAATAAGATATACTAAAAGTTCGCGGGATTGGTCAAAATGTTTTTGAAGCAGTTTCAGTGGCTCGCCTGTAGTAGCTTGTTTATCAAGAGTGTCCTGGGTATATAAAGTCTGCATCACTTTCACTCTTATATTTCTTCTGCTGATCATAATGTTTTAGAGCTATTTGAGGCGGCGAAGATAGGAAAGGCGTCCGAATCGAAAGTTATAAATAAAGGTTATGAAATTGCAGGGATTGGATAAAATTACCGGTTACCGCATCTTGGTGACGCCTTTGGTATGGCAACGCAGAAATATGTGTAATTCATGAGCTTTGGTTAAATTTATACACAACGAGAAATTTTAATTTGAATAGATTTCAGTTCATTGCTATGTACCTGCATCAATTGGTATAATTAATGCTATAGTGCTTGCGTGATTAAGCTTTGTGAGATTGATTCATATATATTATTCGAATCCTTAGGAATATAATTGTTACAATTTGAGGTATAAGGATGCTATTTTGCAATAGGATTAGGACTTTAAAATAGTAACAGTTATCTTTACCAAATCAATTCGTACCTGATTATGCAAAGTGCTTCAACAAAAATGAAAACTTTACTAAAAACCTGTCGTAACCAAGAAGGGAAGTTTACTATAGAAACAATATCTTGTGATCCCAAGTTAAAAGTTACATTTGCTTATCTTTGTTTTCTGGAGTGTTTTGAGAGTTTATAACCACAGCATTGTAAGTCAATATCCCAAGGAATTCCATCCTTAATCTGTTTAATCATCCAATAATTTTTCCTGTTTTGTTTCAATAAATGGTATGAAGCAGTAAAAATTGTAAACTAATAATAAGCAAAGAGTGACCGTAAAGCATCCCTTTATACTAGTAGCATTGATACTGCCCGTATTGTTTTCCTGCATCAATACAAGAAAAGCTACTTATTTTAACGACGTACCTGATTCTTCCATACCTTATACTGCCGAAAACCTGGAGCCGGTAATTCAAAGAAATGATTTATTAAGTATATCGGTAAGCAGCCTGAACCCCGAAGCCACTCAAATCTTTAATCTGCCCAATACAGTGAGTACCCAAAGTAGTGCTACCGCTGGTAGCCTTTCTCTGGCATCCGGATATTTGGTTGATCAGGATGGGAATATTCTATTTCCAATGCTGGGCAGCATAAAGGCTGCGGGATTGTCAAAAAAAGAGTTAAAGGAAGACATAGCTAAGGGGATCACAGAAAAAAAGCTTTTAATTGATCCGGTTGTTACTATCCGGTATTTGAATTATAAAGTAACTGTGTTGGGTGAAGTAGCCCATCCATCCGTTTTAACTGTGCCGAGTGAAAAGATCTCACTTTTGGAAGCGATTGGTTTGGCTGGCGACTTAACCTTATACGCCAGAAGAGATGATGTAATGATTATCCGCGATGAAGAGGGAAAGCGGATAACAAAGCACTTGAATTTAACGGACAAGGACATTTTTACATCTCCTTATTATAATTTGAAATCGAACGATATCGTATATATAGCACCAAACAAAGCAAGGGTAGCAAGCGCTACCCGAACTACACAATGGTTGCCTGTAGTTTTCAGTGCTTTGTCCGTTGCTTTTATCGTAATTGATCGGTTAGTTAAATAGTTAGTAAGTATTAAAGTTGAATCATGGAAGCTAATAAAAAAATAACAGACAATAAAGAGGGCAACCTTTTTAGCGCATTAATATTCAGGTATTTACCTTATTGGCCTCTTTTTGTTATTTTAGCTATTATCTGTGGCTTGGGCGCATGGGCTTATTTGAAAGTAGCAAACCCTGTTTATGAAATTACGGCTAACATTTTAATAAAAGATGAAAAGAAAGGCGCCGACGACCCTAAAGCTCTAGAAGCATTAAATATATATACTTCCAAAAAAATTGTAGAAAATGAAATGGAAGTTATCCAGTCAAAAGAATTGATGGATGGAGTGGTAAAAAAATTATACTTGTATGCGCCTGTTTTTGAACAGGGGAAATTGAAAGCAACGTCTGCTTATTTATCTTCGCCGGTTACAATTGAAGCCCAGAACCCCGATAATCTTTCCAAGCAAGACAAAATACCTTTTAGCTATGATAATAAAGCTAATGAGGTGGTTATAGGTGGAAAGCATTATCCGATAAACAACTGGGAGAATACGCCTTTTGGTGTCCTTAAGTTCAGTTTAAATACAAGTCAAAAAGAAAAACCTTTATATCCATTATACTTTTCGTTAGTGTCAGCCAAACAAGCTACGGATGATATTGCACACAATCTTGAAGTGACAACCACCAATAAACTGGCCAGTATCATTAATTTAAAATATAAAGATCCGGTACCTCTAAGGGGCGAAAACATATTAAACGAACTCATACACCAATACGACCAAGCTGCTATTGACGAAAAAAATACACTGGCTTCCAACACATTATCTTTAATTGAAAACCGTATAAAACTAGTCACAAAAGAGTTGGGTACTATCGAAAATAAGGTTCAGGAATATAAATCAAAAAAAGGGGTAGTAGACCTTAGTGAGCAGGGAAAACAGTTTTTGAATAATGTAAGCGACAACGATCGTAAACTGACCGAAGTTAACAGCCAGTTGGCAGCATTGGACCAGATTCAAAAGTATGTGGTTAGTAAAGAAGACCAAATAGGCATAGTGCCTTCCACTTTAGGTGTAAACGACCCAGAACTTTCGCAATTGCTTCAAAAGTTATATGACTCTGAAATGCAGTATGAAAAGTTGAAAAAAACCACCGGAGGGGGAAACCCGGTAATGCTTTCTTTAAGCGATGAAATTGAAAGTATGCGGCCTGCTATATTGGAGCACCTGCGTAACCAGCGGATGACTTTAGAGGCCACCCGTAATAATATCAGCTCTACCAATGGCGCATATACCTCTATGCTACAAACCATTCCTCAAAAGGAGCGGGAACTACTTGAAATAAGCAGGCAGCAAGCTATTAAAAATGATGTTTATTCTTATTTGCTTCACCAAAGGGAGGAAACTGCGCTTTCATATGCCTCTAATGTTTCCGACAGCAGGGTTATAGATAAAGCTGAGGCTTCAGTAACCCCTGTAAGCCCTAAAAAAATAATTGTACTAGCAGCGGCTATGTTACTGGCATTTGTTCTAGGATTTGCTTATGTTAGCGCTAAGGAAATGCTGAATAACAAAGTGTTGTTCCGGTCAGAAATAGAAGCTGCTACGCATATACCTATTGTTGCAGAAATAACCAAAGTAAGGGGCAAGCAGGCACTGATTATAAATGACCCTAAACAGTTATTTGTAGTAGAGCAGTTTCGCCAGTTGCGAGCTGCAATAGGGTTATATGGCAAACACGTAGAGAGGAAAAAGTTATTGATTACTTCCAGTGTTTCCGGCGAGGGTAAAAGTTTTATTAGTACCAACTTGGCTTTGAGCTTAGCGTTGTCGGGTAAAAAAGTAGTATTGCTGGATATGGATTTACGGAATCCTAATACATCTGATGTATTTGATCTGAATGATCAAAAGGGAGTTGCGGAGTTTTTGGAGGGAGAATATGAACCTTATGAGTGCATTCATAAAACAGATTATAAAAATCTTTTTGTAGTGCCTGCAGGTTCGGCAAGTATTAACCCAACAGAGCTTTTGCTAAAAGGAGATTTGCAAAAATTGTTTACTTATCTGCAGGAAGTTTTTGATTTTATTATTGTAGATACTTCTCCTGTAGATCCGGTTACAGATGCTTATATTTTGTCCGAATACTGTGATGCTACCTTATTTGTTGTAAGACATAATTATACACCAAAAGCAATGGTACAGTTATTGGATGAGAACAATAAGATAAAAGCGCTGAAGAATTTAAATATAGTGTTTAATGGGTTGAAGCCCAGAGGCTTTATGAAGAAAGGTTTCGGTTTTGGTTTTGGTTATGGATACGATTACGTGTACGGAGAAAAAGTATATAAAACCAGAAGTAGAAAGAAGAAGGCATAAGTAGGCATAAGATAGTTTCATAATTACCATTTTCCATTGAAAAATTTCCCTTTGTTACTGGATGTAATCAAGAATGAGTGAATCATGTCCCTGGAGAACTGTATCCACGAACTTAAAAATTTTTAACTATGGAAATGAAATGGTACGCAATTTACACAAAGCCCCGGTGCGAAAAAAAAGTTGCCTAAGCTTTAGCCCGAAAAAAAATGGAATTTTTTTGCCCACTCAATAAAGTAGTGCGGCATTGGAACGACAGAAAAAAAGCGCTTCTGGAGCCTTTATTTACTTCTTACGTATTTGTAAGACTTCCGGAAAGCCGCCTGGCAGACGTAAAAAGAATTGATGGTGTAATTAATTTTGCATACTGGTTAGGTAAGCCTGCCGCTGTTAAAGAAGAAGAAATTGAAATAATTAAAGATTTTCTGGCTGAGCATAAATGTGTTAAGCTGGAAAGAACTACTGTTAATATTGATGAGGCAGTACGGGTAGTAAAAGGCCCTTTGATGCAGCAGGAAGGCGATATATTAACAATCAAAAATAATACAATGAAAGTAATTTTACCCTCATTAGGATTTATAATGATAGCGGAAGTAAAACAAGAAAGTGTTGAAAAGATAATTTTGAAAGAGCAAGTGGCTTAACCATTCTCTAATTAGAAAAGACATAAATCCAATATCCACCTATGCGAAGCAAATTAAAAAAGGTACTTGCTTTTTATAGAGCAAGTACTTTATTAATGTTTGGAGCCGTAGCAAAAGCCGAAAAAAAAGCCCGGAACGGCGACTATATCCTATCAATTTATTTCCATTCACCTAGTAAGCAGCTGTTTGAATCCTGTGTAGAATGGTTAATAAAAAGAAAGTTTAATTTTATTACTATTGCAGAGGTACAGGCGATTGCAAAAGGTGAGAAACCTTTCCCTAAAGGTGCCGTTGTGATAACGGTTGATGACGGATGGCAGTCAAATGAAAAAAATATTGTTGCTGTAGCTGATAAATTCCAAATTCCTGTGGCTATTTTTATTTCTACCCAACCGGTGGAAGAGGGGGTATATTGGTGGTCGTACATAAAGGAAGCAAACAAAAAGAAAATAGAAGAGCGATCTGCGCAGGTACTAAAAAAAGTACCCAATGAAGAGCGGTTACAAATTGTGGATAGGGTTAAAGCAAAAATAACACTGGAGCGGGAAGCTTTGACAGTGGAGCAGGTAAAAAATATTGCCTCCAACCAATTGGTAACTATAGGCAGCCATACTGTTTCTCATCCTATATTGCCAACATGTGATCAGGAAAAAGCTACCTTTGAAATTAAAAAGTCAAAGGAGATACTTGAAAGCTGGTTAAACAAAAAAGTAGATTCCTTTGCTTATCCAAATGGGAGTTTTACCGATAGAGAGATTGAAATTTTAAAAGAGGCGGGATATGACATAGCTTTTAGTACTAAAAGCTATTATCTGACACCTAAGCATATTACCGATATTTACTCGTTGCCAAGATTTGAAATTTTTGAAAAGGCTTCGTTTTCTGAAAACATATGCAGAATGGCTGGTGTTTGGTTTAAAAGCATATGATCTTCTCTAAATAATTAAAGATGGGTTTATCTTTTTTTGCACTTATTTCTGTCTTTATTATCATTCTCTTCTTAATCTTAATACTTTTTACTAAAGAAGATAAAAATGTATTTTTCATTAAGTTCATACTGCTGGCTTTCCCATTCATTCATATTAATGCTATCCCTGGAAAGTTTCACGCGTCGACCTTTGATGTAATAGTACTGCTGTTTTTCTTCCTTTTTTATAAGCGAAAGAAAGTGCAATGGGAAAACAGAACTATCTATTTAATATTATTTATATTATTAGCGGTATCAACAATAATAGGGTGTGTCACTGCCGAACATTTTAATTTAGATACTTTAGAAAGTTTAATGCGGTTTGTATCTCTTTTCATATTTGCAAAAGTGATAACAGACGAATGTGCAAACGATGCTAATCTTTCAAGTACTGTTATGTCATGCTTTAAAGCAGGCTTAGTGTTTTCTTTAGTATTTCTGGCCTTACAACTAAAGTTTGGCGTTCAGTTTTCATTAGCCAAATCACTCAACGAGAATGTATTAACAGATAATACACGGTATTCGAGTTTTTTTCAGGATCCACAAAAGTATGCACAATATTTAGCCGCTATCAGCTTCTTTTATCTGATAAAAAAAGCTAACGGAAAGTTGCCGCTGATGAATTACCTGATGCTATTCCTTGCTATAATCGGTATTTTTTTAGCTGGCGGCAGGGCTGCACTGGGAGGGTGGTGTTTAGGCTTAGCCTTTATAATCATGCTGGGAAAATCTGCTTACAGGGTTATCGGCATTTTATCCTGCTTG
>JAICHT010000120.1 GCA_025924755.1 Chitinophagaceae bacterium
CACGCCATTTCGCGTTCGCCGGTACCATAGTCAGGCGCAGGTACATCTGTGCCGGGACCAATAAAATTTTTCTTTACTAATTCGGACGTATACCTTCTTGTTATTTTTTCCAGTTCGTATACGGAATATTTATGCGGGCTGATTTTAATACCACCTTTGCCGCCGCCAAAAGGCACGTTTACGATAGCACATTTGTAGGTCATTAACGCAGCCAGGGCCATTACTTCATCCTGGTTTACTTCTGATGCAAAGCGGATACCGCCTTTGCAGGGTGTTTTGTGCTGAGAGTGCTGCACCCGGTACGCTTCAATAACTTCAATGCGTCCATCATCCATCTTTACCGGAAACTTCATACGGTACACCGCGTTACAGGCTTTTATTTGTTCCAATACTCCCGGATCCCATTTTGTGTACGTAGCTGCTTTATCAAAACTTTCGTTGACACTGGCATAAAAACTATGTTCTGCAATCGTTGACATTTGATACTATTTACAGATTTATAAATGTTGATTTAAAGATTCTTTTTCCAGTCTGGTTATTTTTTTATCTATGCGAATGAGGTAAAGAAACAAACCAATAAAAATGGTGACTACTACAGCTACTACTACATATATTTTACCGTTGCTGCGCATTACGTCGGCCATTTCTGCGGAGTCGCCGCTGGTGTTTTGCGCCAGCACCCAAAGGTTTAACAGGCAAAAAATGGAACCGAACAATATTCTTCGTATCATGATTTAAATAAGGTTTTTTCTTTTAAAAGCGCTAGCCGAATTTTTATAGTGCTGATCCAAACTCCTAATAAGGTCCATCCCAAAAAAGCCGGATACATTACTAAACGGACATTATTGTCGGCCGATTTAAAATCCAGGGCCGGGTTGCCTTCGCTGCCGCCGGGATGCAGGCTGGGCAACAATCGGGGGAGTATCCAAATAGTAGGAAATAAAAAGGCAAATGCAAAAATATTATACACCGCACTGATCCGTGCTTTTTTATCAATATCAGTAATGGAATCGCGTAGTACTAAATAAGCAAAATAAATCAGCAACGCTATAGCGGCGCCTATCAGCTTCGGTTCTTTAGCAATCAAGCTAAAGGTATTGGCAGTTTTATGCGGGTCGGCCCAGGTGTACGACATCCAGATAGAACCGGTGGCATAGCCCAAAATTCCAAATACAATACCTACTACGGCATATTGCCGCGATGCGTTGTCGTGCCTTAGGTTGTTGGTGTTTAAATATTTTATGGCCTGGATTACTGACACAGTAAACAGCGTCATCATACAAAACCACATACCCACGTGGTAATATACATTGCGGATGGTTTCCTGTAACTGAGGAAGATGCGGTACGTTAGCTAACAAGCCGGCTGTAAAAGCATAGATCAACAACACCATGCTTAAAATTTTCCACCACCATTTTTTCATACATACAAAGTGCAATTGCATAAGAGCAGGTGCAACGATAAAAAATCTGCCTGCAAAATTAAGGAGGATGCGGCTTAGGCCGGTAAATTTCTGTATAAACTAATCTTTCCATAAGAATGGAAACAATATAATAGAAAGCATAATGACCATACCATCCAGCGCTACCAATAGTAAAACTGTGGTTACGGGAAACGTTAACAGATCGCTAAATGCCGTTTTTGATACACGCATCAGCAGCATTAGTTCCGGTATTATAATTGGAAAACCCAATATGGCCATGATGGCTGCGTTTTGCTGCGCCTTGGCTGCAATAGCAGCCAAAAAGCTAAATACCAAGCTCAATCCCCAACCGCCCAAAAGTACAACGCCTATAAACTGCGCTGTTTTTTGTGCCGGGTTGCCCAAGAAAATGGTAAACAGTAAAATACTTAAGGCACTCATTGCCAGCATCAACAATGTATTAAATAATAACTTGGCCAGTACAAAGTTTTGCGGACTTACTATAGACTGATAATACAACATCCGGCTGCGGCTCTCCTGCAAAAAACTTTTTGCTACGGCGTTGATGCAAATAAAGAGTTGGATGACCCAAAACAACCCGTTCCATACGTTGGCTTCCGGTTCTTCAATAGCCATATACAGCACAAAAAGCGTAGAGGCTACATATAGCACAATACCATAAAACGAATACTGCTGGCGGATTTCCAGAAGCAAATCTTTTTTAAATAAGGTCCATATTTGAGTAAGATTTTTCATTGAGTTTTCAATCGCTATAAACTAATAATGAGTAATAACATACTTTTTTTAAAAATTTAATTACCGGCTAATCCAGTATTCCATCTAAGTTGTAACAAATGCGGCAGCGTGGTTCGTACACATTTTTTTCTCCCAGCATAATCTGGTCTTCATTGGGTATTTTGCGGTAGGAGTAATTGGCAATATTGCCGCATTTTACACAAATAGCATGAAGCTTGGTTACATGATCGGCTTTGGCCATCAAAAAAGGCATTTGCCCGAAAGGCTTTGCTAAATAATCCATATCCAGCCCTGCTACTATTACCCGCACTCCCTGTGTAGCCAGCTCATCACATACATTAGGCAACTCGTCATCAAAAAACTGGGCTTCATCTATGCCTATTACATCGGCGCCCTGCGCCAGTAATAATATTTTTTGAGAATTATCTATAGGCGTTGATAATATAGCATTTTCATCGTGTGAAATGATCTTTATCTCATCAAAACGGGTATCAATAGCGGGCTTAAAAATTTCCACTTTCAGGTTGGCAATCTTAGCACGCTTTAACCGCCGGATCAATTCTTCGGTTTTTCCCGAAAACATAGATCCACAAATCACTTCTATATATCCCCTTCGCTCGCCTTTAATATTGGGTTCAATAAACATTAATAAATATTTATACCTTGTTTGTCTAAGTTCGTGTGGTAAACTGTTAGTAATTTTAACCTCACAAGTTATTGTACTAACCAATTTTTTAGCGGCTAAAAGTACCATAAACAAATGGAACGAGTTCAGGTTCTTATAGATAAATTAGTAGAGCAAAAGCAGCAAAGCGCCAAAGCGGCGCAAATGCTGGTTACCGTACAGCTCTTGCAAAAAGAATTGCAGATGGAGCAACAGAAAGCCAGTGTGTCGGGTAGTGCCAAAGTTTCTGTAGTGATGCCGGGCAATGCTTCTGCTCAAATTATACGCGAGCCGGTGATTGCAACAACTGTTGCCCAACCTCAAAAGCAAGAAGAACAAGAAGAAATACCAACTCCAGCTGCCATGGCTCCAAAGCCGGAAGTGGCACCAGAGCCTGTCGGGGAATATATATTTCAAAAACCGGTTATAAACTATACCAGGCCGGTAAAAACCCGTGAAGAAGCGGCGCAGCCGGCATCGCATTCCAAGTTTGATATGAATGATTCTGCCTACCTGCCTTTTGACCCGGTAGCGGAGACGCCAACCTTGCTGCAGCACCAGCCTAAAAAAGAGCTTCACGAAGTAATTGCTTCTCCTAACGAACAGCCTTCCTTAAACGACAGGCTGAAGCAGGAAAAAACAGAATTGGGACAAGTGTTAAAAGAAGCTCCCATCAAAGATTTGCGAAAAGCAGTGGGCATTAATGACAAGTTTGTTTTTGTAAATGAATTATTCAGGGGTGATGAAGCTATGTACGACCGCAGCATGAAAACCATCAACGGTTTTCATATACTGCCTGAAGCGGAATACTGGATCAACCGTGAATTAAAGGTAAAGCTGGGCTGGAATGATAGTAAAGATGTGGTACAGCATTTTTATCAATTGGTAAGAAGACGGTTTGCCTGAATATACGTAACGATGGCATGGGTAGCACCGATGTTTTCAGCTACAAAACTGGCTGATGCGTTGGATGCATTTGTATATTGTGACTGGCTCTGAAACAGGTTTTTTAATATCTGTTGTAACTGCATGTTGTCTGCTATACTAAATGCCCCGCCTTGCTGTACAAGTGCCACTGCTTCTGCATATTTTTCATAGTTAGTGCCTATAATAACCGGCTTGCCATACACGGCTGCTTCCAGTATATTATGGATACCACTTTTGGTGAATCCACCTCCTACATAACTTATCGTGGCATAATAATATAATCGCGAAAGCATACCCACATTATCAATAATTAATACTCTTGCATGTTGAAGTCTTTGTTGCGACAAAGAATTTTTGCAATCAGAATAAAGGATACTATTGTTAAAAAGCTGTTGAATCCTTGCTAAATTTTCCGGAGTAATTTCATGGGGTGCTATAATCAGTTTACACTCTATAGGAGAAGCATTCAGGTAATCTGACAATAGTTTTTCATCAGAAGCCCACGTACTGCCGGCTACTATTGTTTTATTATCTGCAATAAATTCTTCTATAAAAGGAATATCCGTAAAGTTCTTTTTAATGGCGTCTACCCGGTCAAAGCGGGTATCACCACTGATGCTGCAATGCTGAATAGAATGGGCTTTTAAAAGTTGCAGCGAAGCAGCATCCTGCACAAAAATATGCGTAAAAAAATGCAATATCTTTTTGTAAAAGCCTCCATACCATTTAAAAAAAGCCTGGTATGGCCGGAATACACTTGATATTAAAAGCAGCGGAATATTGCGTTTATGAATTTCTTTTAAATGGTAGTACCAGAAATCGTACTTGGAGAAAATCACAAGGATTGGTTTTACGGCATCTAAAAAAGCAGCAGCATTTCTTTTTGTGTCTAATGGAAGATAGGTTATGGTATCTGCATGTTTATAATTCCTGGCTGCTTTAAATCCGGATGGTGAAAAAAAACTTACAATAATCTGATAGTGCGGAAAGCCTTCTTTCAAACTTTCAATTACCGGCTTTGCCTGTTCAAACTCTCCGGCAGAGGCGGCATGTACCCAAATAGCAGGTTGTGTTAAATTAATTTTAGCGGGTAAACCGGCTATTAAATTTTTACGGCCCTTAATCCATTCTTGCGCTTTTGGGTTCCATAAAGCAGCTATACGAACACCTGCATAGTAAAGAAAAATAAAAATCTGGTATAGGATAATCAAGGCTTTAAAGTTAAAATGCGGCCAAACAAATATAAAAGCAAACATACACCCTGTGCTTATTTTATTATTTTTGCGCCACTTATAACTAATAAATTTTTCATGCGTCCCATTCAAATGGTTGATTTAAAGCAGCAGTATCAAAAGATTAAAGCCGAAGTAGATGCTGCTGTTTTAAGTGTTTTAGAAAGCAGTGCCTTTATTAATGGCCCGCAGGTGCAGGCGTTTGCCAGGGCATTAGCTACATATAACAACAGCCAGTACGTAATACCTTGCGCAAATGGAACGGATGCTTTGCAAATAGCCATGATGGCACTGAACCTGCAGCCCGGCGATGAAGTAATAACGCCTTCATTTACCTATATTGCTACTACAGAAGTAATAGCCTTGCTAAAGCTGACGCCGGTTTTTGTAGATGTGCAGCCCGATACGTTTTGTATAGATCCTGAAGCCATTAGAAAAGCAATCACACCAAAAACGAAAGCCATTGTGCCGGTTCATTTATATGGGCAGGCTGCTAATATGGAAGAAATTATGCAAATAGCCATTGCGCATAATTTGTATGTGATAGAAGACAATGCCCAGGCTATTGGCTGTGATTATTTTTTTACTGATGGTAGGGTTAAAAAAACTGGTACTATCGGAACGGTGAGCGGCACGTCCTTTTTCCCATCAAAGAATTTAGGCGCTTATGGCGATGGCGGTGCTATGATGACAGATGATGAAGCGCTGGCCCTGAAGTTGCAAATGGTGGCCAACCATGGGCAAAGTAAACGCTACTACCACGATATGGTAGGTTGCAACAGCCGGTTAGATACCATACAGGCCGCCGTATTGGAAGTGAAGCTGAAATACCTGGATGAATATATAGCCAAAAGAAGAGCCGCTGCCGACTATTATGATGCCGCATTTGCAGCACATCCAAAATTAAAAACTCCGGCCCGGGCCGCTTACTGTAATCATGTGTTTCATCAGTATACCTTGATAGTAGAAGGTATTGACAGGGATGCATTGAACACGTATCTTGCGCAGCATAATATTCCATCCATGATTTATTATCCCGTACCTGCGCACCGGCAAAAAATGTTCGCCAGTTTTAATACTGCTGGCGCCGGTTTGCCAGTAACTGACTGGCTTACCGAACGGGTGATTTCATTACCCATACACACAGAACTTGAAGAAGCGCAATTAGATTTTATCACCTCTAAAGTTTTAGAGTTCGCAAGTAAATAAACATACATCATGAAAATTGCAGTTGTAGGTACCGGGTATGTTGGTTTGGTTACAGGCACTTGCCTGGCCGAAACCGGCAATATGGTTACCTGTATAGATATTGATCATAATAAGGTAGATAAACTTACTAATGGCCAGATCACCATTTTTGAACCGGGCCTTGAAAAGCTGTTTGAAAGAAATCTGAAAGAAGAACGTCTTTCTTTCACCACTAATCTGGCTGAAGGTATCAAAGATGCGGTTGTTGTGTTTCTGGCATTGCCTACGCCGCCCGGCGAGGATGGCTCTGCCGATTTAAAATACGTGTTGGGCGTAGCCGATGATATTGGCAAATTGCTTTCCGAGTATAAAATAATAATTGATAAAAGCACTGTGCCGGTAGGTACGGCAGAAAGAGTAAGGCAAGCTATTCTCAAAAATTATAGTGGCGATTTTGACGTAGTTTCTAATCCCGAATTTTTGCGGGAAGGCGTAGCGGTAGACGATTTTATGAAGCCGGACCGGATAGTAATAGGCACTACTTCCGAACGAGCTCAAAAGATATTGTCGGAACTATATGGCCCTTATGTGCGCCAGGGCAATCCTATCATATACATGGATGAAAGATCGGCTGAACTGACCAAATACGCAGCCAACGCTTTTTTGGCTACCAAGATTTCATTTATGAACGAAATTGCCCAGTTGTGCGAAAGGCTGGGAGCCGATGTGGATATGGTACGCAAAGGCATTGGCAGTGACGAAAGAATAGGACGGCGGTTTTTATTTCCCGGTATTGGTTATGGTGGCAGTTGTTTTCCTAAAGATGTGAAAGCACTGATTCATTCCTCCAAACAAGTATCGTATAGCTTTAAGATTTTAGATGCCGTAACTGAGGTAAATGAAACCCAGAAGGTGCACCTGATTTCAAAAATCAAAAAATACTACGACAACCATTTAAAGGGAAAACATTTTGCAATATGGGGCCTGGCGTTTAAGCCCAATACGGATGATATAAGAGAAGCCCCTGCATTGCAAATGATACTGGATTTAATAGCAAGTGGCGCTACCGTTACGGCATTTGATCCGGAAGCAATGAAGAATGTACAAGGCGTATTGGGCGATAAAATTAAGTATGCCGATTCGCAATACGATTGCCTGACCGGTGCTGATGCATTGATTATTGCCACGGAGTGGAATGAATTCCGCACGCCGGATTTTTTAAAGATCGTTTCCAAGCTCAGGAAAAAAGTAATTTTTGACGGAAGGAATCTTTACGAAACATCCGCTATCAGGGAACTGGGTTTTTATTACGAAAGTATTGGCCGGCCTTAAGCCTGTCCTTAAAATAAACTTCATGAAAAAAAGAATTCTTATTACCGGAGGTGCAGGGTTTTTAGGTTCGCATCTGTGCGATTACTTTATTAACAAAGGCTACGAAGTGCTGGCCATGGATAATTTAATAACCGGTGATATAAAAAACATCGAGCACCTTTTTAAATTAAAAGAGTTTACTTTTTATAATCACGATGTAACCAAGTATATCCATATTGCCGGTGAACTGGATTATATTTTGCATTTTGCCTCACCTGCCAGCCCGATAGACTATTTAAAAATACCCATTCAAACGCTTAAAGTGGGCGCTATGGGCACGCATAATTGTTTAGGATTGGCTAAAGCAAAAGGTGCCCGTATACTTGTAGCTTCTACCAGCGAAGTATATGGCGATCCGCTGGTGCATCCGCAAACAGAAGAATATTGGGGGAATGTAAATCCTGTGGGGCCACGCGGGGTGTATGACGAAGCTAAACGCTATATGGAATCCATCACTATGGCCTATCATACATTTCATCATGTAGAAACCCGCATCATCCGCATATTTAATACCTACGGGCCACGCATGCGGTTAAATGATGGAAGAGCCTTGCCGGCATTTATAGGACAGGCATTGCGCGGAGAAGATATGACCGTGTTTGGCGATGGTTCTCAAACCCGCTCTTTTTGTTATGTAGATGATTTGGTAGAAGGCATTTACCGCTTATTACTAAGCGATTATGCCATGCCGGTTAATATTGGCAACCCCAACGAAATTTCATTAAAAGATTTTGCAGAAGAAGTTTTAAAACTTACCGGTAACAAAGTAAAAATAGTATATAAGCCATTGCCGGTAGATGATCCCAAACAGCGGAAGCCCGATATTACCAAAGCAAAACAACTGTTAGGCTGGGAGCCAAAAGTAGACCGGCAGGAAGGTTTGAAAAAAACCTACGATTATTTTAAATCGTTAGCACCGGAAGAGTGGTCAAAACAACCCAAAGAATTTATCAGTACCAAATAAAATAAACATGTATCAGGAATTAGTGGAGAAAAAAACAAAGCTGGCCGTTATCGGTTTAGGATATGTAGGGTTGCCAATTGCTTTGGAGTTTGCAAAAAAGATATCCGTTATCGGATTTGATATCAATGCCCGGCGTATCGAAATGATGAAAGAAGGCATTGATCCCAGCAACGAATTGGAAAAAGAAGCTTTTGAAGGTTGCGATATTACTTTTACCAATTCGCTGGATGTATTGAGAGAAGCTACTTTTTTTATAGTAGCAGTACCTACACCTGTTGATGAACACAATGTACCCGACCTTACGCCAGTGCAGAAAGCGTCAGAAACTATTGGTAAGGTCATTAAAAAAGGTGATTACGTGGTATTCGAATCTACCGTATATCCTGGGTGCACCGAAGAAGATTGCCTGCCTATAATAGAAAAATTATCCGGCCTTAAGTTTTGTACGGACTTTAAAATGGGATACTCGCCTGAACGCATAAATCCAGGTGATAAACAGCACACGTTAGCCACTATTATAAAAATAGTATCAGGATGTGATGAAGAATCGCTGGAAACAATTGCCAAAGTGTACGAACTGGTAGTGAAAGCCGGCGTCCACAAGGCATCCAGTATCAAAGTAGCAGAAGCAGCAAAGATTATTGAAAATACACAGCGGGATTTGAATATTGCCCTGATGAACGAGCTTTCCATCATCTTCGATAAAATGAATATCAATACGTACGAAGTACTGGAAGCTGCCGGAACCAAATGGAATTTTTTGAAATTTTTTCCGGGCCTGGTAGGAGGGCACTGCATTGGTGTAGATCCATATTATCTTACTTATAAAGCAAGCGAGCTGGGCTACAACTCTAAGGTAATATTGGCCGGACGTTATATTAACGATAATATGGCCAATTATGTAGCCCGCAAAGTAGTGCGCCATATCATAAGCAATGTAAGCGATGTAAAGGCGGCAAAAGTATTGGTGATGGGTGCTACATTTAAAGAAAACGTTAGCGACATCCGGAACTCAAAAATTGCCGACGTGGTGAATGAATTGCAGGAATTTTTTCTGAACGTAGATGTTGTGGACCCATATGCGGATAGCGCAGAACTAAAGCACGAATATGGTTTTGAACTGACTGATACTATTGGCAGCGAATACGATGCAGTAATAGTTACGGTGTGCCACGAGCCTTATGCAAATCTAGATGAAGCTTATTTCTCTTCCATCACAAAACCCAATGGCATTATTGCCGATTTAAAAGGAATTTACAGAGGAAGAATTACTGATCGAAATTATTGGAGCTTTTAATATGCCTTTTCATCAAACTCCGTTAACCGGGCTTTTAATATTTGAACCAAAAGTATTTGAAGACAGCCGCGGTTGTTTTTTTGAAGCTTATAATGAATCCCTTTTTAAGGAAAACGGTGTGGTATGCCATTTTGTGCAGGATAATCAGTCCAAATCATCCTATGGTGTGATTCGCGGATTGCATTACCAGCTAAATCCACATGCACAATCAAAACTGGTGCGGGTTTTAGAAGGCACTATA
>JAICHT010000121.1 GCA_025924755.1 Chitinophagaceae bacterium
AAGAGCCCGGTAGTAAAAAATATTTTCTTACATCTACAATTAATGAATGCCAGTTGCTGCTGCCTCCTAAAAATTTGTAACTGTTGCGCAACTGCAAACTGGTATAAAAACCTTTCGAAGGATTAATGGGATTATCCCTTACATCGTACAAGGCATTTAAAGTAATGCCGGACGAAATTTCATTTTTTGAAGATTCATATTGTTTGTATTCGTTGGCGCTGCCATTTTTAGTTCCTTTATCCGAAATGTTCCACCGGTAATCTAAAATATAACCGGCACCGGCAAAAAAGTTTCCTTTCACCTGCTTCAGCAGAATTTCGTAGAACCGGAAATAAAAATAATCCATAGGATCTTCGCTGGATATATAAGAATCAGAACCCAGGCCAAATGTGCTTTGGGGATATTTATAAAAGCGAAAATCGCCAACCAGATTGTACCGGTTATTCTTCGTCCAGATGTTCGATTGTACCGGCAGGATGAACTGCTTATTCTGCGTATAGGATGCACTGGCGGTAATGGCAGAAACTTTTCCTTCCGGGCTTGCCCTGAAAGCGATATTGCCTGCAACTATCACCGCCAGCCGCGACTCTAACGTATAGCCAAAAGCAGGGATTACAGAAAAAACCGGCTTCGATGTAATAGAATCGCTTTTACCGGCAGAAGCAGGCTTATTAAAAATGTATCGGAATACATCAAATATATCTTTTTGCAGTACTGCCCTCTGAGTATCAAGCGTATCTTTTTTGCTACTGAAAAGCGTATCTGTACGTGGCATTACCGTACCCGGTTTTATTTCCTGGGCATAAACATATACCGGTAATATAAAAAGGCAAATGCAGAGCGTCTTACGTACTAGCAACTTCTTCACAAGGCTGGTATATTGTATTATTGGGTTGCAATAGTACAATTTTTATTCCGCTACCTGCCAGCTTGAAAAAACCGATACTTAGTATTAAATGATGATAATGCTCACTATTAAATCAAAAGATAACTGACATTCTTTTACAAACAACCACTTTTACGGACAGGCTTCTCTGCTTGAGGTAAATACAATAAATTACCTTGTATCAGGAATTGTTATTCCTATACTACCACCCATCAAGCAAAAATTGCTATAATGCCTGTAAAAAGCCAGAGATGCTTAAAGATTAATAACGCTGTTGCTTCCGCCAAATCCGTTGGGATGTTGACTGTCGGCTTCCGGATCGGCAATCCAATGTGTTTCGTTTACGCGGTATAAAAACTCTTGCTTGGTATTTTTGGGTAACGAAACATCGCAGGTGAAGGTGCCGTCTTTCTTCTTGCTCATTACGATTGAGTTTTTCCAGTCACTGTTTAAACCCAGTATTTCAACTGTTTCGGCATTTTCAATATTGAAAGTGAACTTTACTTTACAGTAGTCTTTAGTCTTGAAATATGTTTTTTGTACCATTGTTTATTTTTTATGAAATTTCGTTCGTGGCTTAATACCTATATCAAAAAAAGGTAACCCTGTAATTCCAAAAAAATTTTGCTATGTACCATTATTTTCCTATTACCTTGATATAAAATCAGGCGTAAAGGTAAAAAATCTTATCATTATTTCAAGATTGCGTTATATCGTTTTATTTTAAACTATGTAAATAGTTAAGGCTTTGGGGAATTTGCTCTTCTGACCGCGAAGATTCGTCTTCAATAAAATAGTGCTTCACTCCTATTTTCTTTGCTTCCTCCATCACCGCTTTAATATCCACATCACCTTTTCCCAACACCACATTTGTTTCTTCATCCGCACGGCCGTTTTGATTTCCTTGTGTTCCGGGTTGCCGGTCTTTTAAATGTACCAATGGAAAACGCGTAGGATATTTTTTCATTAAGGCCACCGGGTCTTGTCCAGGATGTTTTATCCAATATACATCCATTTCAAAATTCACATACCGCGGATCGGTATGCGCCGCCATATAGTCGAACAAAGTGCCGCCTTCATAGGGCCTGAATTCGTAACCATGGGCATGATAGCAAAAAGTAAGTCCATTTTCAGCCAATTGTTTTCCGGCCTTATTGAAAACGTCTATGGCACTTTTTACGTCGTCAATATTAAACGCATCCCCTTTATGCGGTATCCAGGCACACATTACGTAATTAGCACCAAAAGCTTTTGCTTCATCAATAACCGTTTGCGGATTTGATTTTAACTGCTCATATTCAGCTCCTACACTCACTATCTTCAAATTGTTTTGATCCAGCAACTTTTTAAACTCGTTCATAGTCAGTCCATATGTGCCGCCTCCTTCCAGTTCGTGTATGTTCCAGCTTTTAATTTCTGCCAGGGTGCCGGGTACATCCTTCTTAAACTGGTTTCGCAAACTATAAAGTTGCAATCCTATTTCCTGTGCAAAAAGAAGCTGAGAAGAAAGCATCAGCAACAAAAAAGTACTAGCGACTTTTAGTGAGAAAAATGATTTCATAGTGCTTACAATTATTATTTGATTTATTGAATATACGGCATATTTTTCTTTAGCAAAGGAAGTGTTACTATTAAAATGCCCGGCCTTAAATGTTGTCTTTTACTTACCATATATTGTTCAGCCTCAAGGGGTTTCGTGTTGATTAAAATACACATTACCGCTATACCATTAAGATTCTAAGGCCTACTATCTCCAAGGCATAGTTTTTATACATACTATAGAGACAACAATTATTTATTACACTAAAAATTTGAATAATGGAAGATAAGAATTCAAAGAATCAATCAAACGATTCGAATCAAAATGTAAATAAGGACAGAAGTACAGGAAATGATAAAAACCAGCAAGGGAACGCTAATAATCCGCAGGATGGACAAAAATGGGATAACTACAGAACAAGAGAAGTAAGCAGTGGTATAGACCCCGATAATGACAATCAGAGCAATGCCAACCAGGATATGAAGCGGAACAACAGTTAACACATAAAAAGTATATAGTACATTTAATAAAGCCGGAATCGTAAAAGATACCGGCTTTATTATTTAATTACAAATGTGCATTGGCAAGATTAGTATATCGCAAAATGGACACTGATGCAGCAGAAATGTATTGATATAATCACCTAATAAATAGTAGTTAAAGGCGCAGGATTAAAAAACCATATTGCAGTCTATTACCTTGGTATATCAAATCTGGTTACCGGCTGAAAAACTACATTTATTGAGTATCAAAATCTTCTTCTTGGGTATGGCTCTTTTTCAATGCGGCTACAAAAAATGCTCCACCTACAATATTGCCGGGTACAGCCAGCACCATAAACCTTAAAAAGTCAACAAAAGTAATATCAGGGCTGGTAAGCATTGCGGAAATTACTTCGGCAGCACCTACAATACTGTGGTGCAGCCCCGCCACACCTATTACAAAGGTTACAAGTATTATAACAAAAATACGGCTGATGGTATCGGTTGAGGATGTAGTAAGCCAGCCGAGCAATCCCATGAGCCAGCCTGCCAGTACGGCACTGCCAGCAATATTATACCATTTATATTTTATTACATTGTTGGCTATATGATGGTAAGCATCAGTTTGTATAATCCCCATATTCACTGGCAAAACAGCCAGTATCATACAGAAAATGAAAACACCAATAAGGTTACCCGAAAGTACAATGCCCCAAATGCGTAACAGGCTGATAAAAGAAGCTTTACTTGTAAGCGCCGGCAATACAGCGATAGTAGTATGCTCGGTAAATAATTCTGACTTGCCAATAATGACAAACAAAAAGCCTAACGGGTAGCATATTGCTAATAACGTATGCATACCTGCATCACTTAGCTGTTTGTGAAATAAGGTATATACAACGCCCATTAGCAATACGCTGAATGTAATTTCCAATCCTGCACTTAATGCCGAAAGGAATAAAGAACTGCTGCTGCGTTTATGTTGTGTAAGCCCGTCCCCTGTTAGCTGGTTAAGAATTTCGTGTGCCTCTTTAGGTTGTGTAAGCGTTTCCTTAATTGACTTCATATATGCTGTACCGTATTTACTGCTGCCTCAATTGCAGTATACTGCCTTCTTTAATAGTAAAATCGTACCACTCTGGTACCGCATAACAAAGTTTTAATTTTAATCTGAAGAGATTTTTAATAAAAGAATTGCTCTACTACAATCTGACCATTTTTCACTTCATACAGCATTACCTGGTTAATTTGTATTCTGCCATGTTCCTGCACAGTAACATCCACTTCTCTTCCTACCGCAAAGTGATTGCCTCCTACAACTGGTTCAGTAGTATGCGCTCTGTGAAACGCCTCAATCTTTTTAACAAATGCTTCTCCTTTTTTGCGAACGGCAGTTTTACCTTCGGCATATCCAAAATAGGGAGAGTTTGGAGGATCAATGCTTCTGATTGTATCAGCAAAAAGCTCGTCCTGAATTTCAAACCATTTTTCCTGCTGTGCAAGTTCATTAAAACGAGCTGCAACTTCTTTCGTAGTCATTACCTTGTTGTTAGTCAATGTTGTCATTTTATTTTTAGTTTTATTAATTATGTAGATGTTTGATTATTTTCAGACTATCTGCCTTTTGATATTAGATTTCAAAGGCGATAGTAAATGCTCTAAATATTTTGGCCATGTACTAGAACAACCATTGTAACATTCAATACCCGGAACTAAACCCAGGTGAGTAAAGCGGACTTCTGTTTTGTTTCCCTGTCTGGAGATATCAAAACATAGTCTTGTCCCTGTCCATTCGTCTTTCTTGTTAAGAAAAGAAAGTTTGCTATCTGTCACTAACCAAACAATTCTTTTACCTGGTATTGCTTCTACTAACTTTTGTTGGGAATAATGCGCTCCACCGGCTGCCCGAAATATAAATTCATCGTTAAGTTTCTTTGTACTGCCTTCAATTTCTTCTGAATGTAATCCTGACCACCAATCACGAACATTCAGTATGTCGTTGAATATTTCTTCCGGAGACTGATCAACCAAAAAAGTAGTGGTGAAATGGGACGCTGCCATGTTTTATAAATTTTATATCGCAAAACTATTGTCCAAATATTCATAACATAGGGTGCAAAATAGACTTTATAGCGGGGCGATTTGGACAATGCATCTATCTATCTTTGTATGAAAGAAACGCCATGCAACATATTACTATAGCAGTGCCGGATGGAAGTGGCAATAATCTTAGCAGCATCGTTGGTGCTTACAAAATATTGACAAGAGCAAATGAATATTGGAAGAGCAGTGGAAAAAGAGAATTGTATAAAATAGAAGTAGCAGGTGTATCAAAAACAGTAGACTATTATGAAGGTTTATTTTCAGTAAAGCCGCACACAAACATTTCGGCAATACAGGAAACGGCACTTATTATAATTCCTTCATTAAATCATGATTATGTAAAAGCTGTTAAAAATAATGGCGTACTGATCGAATGGATCAGGGAGCAATATAAGCAGGGTGCAGAAGTAGCAACAATATGTACAGGTGCATATTTGCTGGCAGCATCAGGTTTGCTTGATGGGAAAAGTTGTTCTACACACTGGGCGGCTGCAAATCATTTCAGAGCTATGTTTCCAAAAGTAAATTTGCAAACAGATCAATTAATTACCGATGAGGCCGGAATTTATACAAATGGTGGGGCCTACTCCTTTCTTAACCTGATACTTTACCTGGTTGAGAAATATTATGATCGCAAAACCGCCATATTTTGCTCCAAAGTATTTCAAATTGAAATGGATAGAAACAGCCAGTCCCCTTTTATAATATTTAGCGGCCAAAAGATGCATGAGGATGAAGTAGTGAAAAAGGCACAGACGTATATTGAAAGTAAATTACACGAGAAAATTTCAATGGAGCATTTGTCTTCGAAGTTTGCAGTAGGCAGGCGAAACTTTGACAGGAGGTTTATAAAGGCAACAGGCAATACACCACTGGAATATTCGCAACGGGTGAAAATTGAAGCGGCAAAAAAGGCATTTGAAACCAGCAGGAAAACAATTAATGAAGTAATGTATGAGGTTAGTTATTCGGATGTGAAGGCATTTCGTGAAGTGTTCAGAAAATTTACAGGCATTTCTCCGTTAGAATACAGAAAAAAATACAATAAAGGAGAAACAGTCTAATATTTTTATAAGATGTACCAGCCATTATTGAAACTAAATAAATACCAGTGACTTCTTTGCAAGATAATGTGGTGGCTTGCTGTGCAGCATGATGCATTACGTTGTTAACTACCTAAATAGATACAGGTAAAAGAGATTAGGTTGCGTAAAGTAAGTAAGGATTAATTATCGTATTTAGAATAAACTTTTACAAAGAAATAAATGAAAAGCCCGGCTCTTTCGAACCGGGCTTGTATATCAACCTTTAATTCCAGCTTTTAAACGGTATGTGGCTGCTCCACATTATTTCTAAATATTACCACACCATCAAAAACATCTACCAATACCGGGCGACTTTTATCTACATCACCAGCCAGTATTTTTTTACTTAACCCGTTCACAATTTCTTTTTGTATCATTCGCTTCAACGGGCGGGCTCCATACTGCGGATCAAAGCCATTCTCAGCTAAATAATCAATCAGGTAATCGCTAAACTCCAGTTGAATGCCGTTCGCAGCCACCAGCTTTCTCAGGTTGTTTAACTGGATACGGATAATACCCCGTATTTCTTTTTTCATCAATGGCTGAAACAAGATAATTTCATCTACCCGGTTTAAAAATTCCGGACGAATATTCTGCCGCAACAAATTCATTACTTCTACTTTCGTTTTTTCCATTACTTCCTCTTTATTCTGTTCTGTTACGCCTTCAAAGTTGGTTTGTATAATATCACTGCCCATATTAGAGGTCATAATGATAATGGTATTTTTAAAATTCACCACACGACCTTTATTATCCGTTAATCGACCATCATCCAACACCTGCAGCATTACGTTCCATACATCCGGGTTTGCTTTTTCAATTTCGTCCAGCAATATGACCTGGTATGGTTTGCGACGTACGCTTTCAGTAAGCTGTCCCCCTTCTTCATAACCTACATATCCCGGAGGCGCACCCACCAACCGGCTTACGGTGTGTTTTTCCTGGTACTCACTCATATCTATCCGCGTCATCATGCTTTCATCGTCAAAGAGATAATCGGCTAATGCTTTTGCCAGTTCTGTTTTACCCACACCCGTTGTTCCTAAAAAGATGAAAGAACCAATCGGACGTTTTGGATCGCTAAGTCCTGCGCGGCTACGACGAATGGCATCAGCTACCGCTGTAATAGCTTCATCCTGGCCAATCACCCTATTATGCAATTCGTCTTCCAGATTCAGCAGTTTATCGCGTTCGCTTTGCATCATTTTACTAACCGGGATGCCGGTAGCTTTCGCTACGTTTTCTGCAATATCTTCAGCGTCTACTTCTTCTTTCATTAACCGGCGGCTGTGCTTGCTCAACTCGTCCAGTTGTTTGGATTGTTCGGCAATAAGCGCTTCCTGTTCCTTTATTTTTCCATAGCGTATTTCTGCTACTTTTCCGTAATCACCTTCCCGTTCGGCTTTCTCTGCCTGCAACTTTAAATCTTCAATTCCGGCCTTACCGTTTTGTATTTTTTCTACCACATCTTTTTCTTCCTGCCACTTGGCTTTAAACGTATCCCGTTCTACAGAAAGATTGGCTATAGTGGTGTTCAGGTCTTTTAATTTCTCTTCGTCGTTTTCTCTTTTAATAGCTTCCCGCTCTATTTCAAGCTGACGGATACGGCGGTCCAGTTCGTCTAATTCTTCGGGCATGGAATTCATTTCCAGCCGAAGTTTGGCGGCACTTTCATCAATCAAATCAATAGCCTTATCAGGTAAAAAACGATCCGTGATATAGCGTTGTGATAATTCCACCGCTGCAATAATGGCTTCGTCTTTTATCCGCACATGGTGGTGGGTTTCATAGCGGTCTTTTAATCCCCGCAAAATAGAAATGGCATCATCGGTACTGGGCTCCTCCACCATTACACGTTGGAAACGGCGTTCTAACGCTTTATCTTTTTCAAAATATTTTTGATATTCACTCAACGTTGTAGCACCAATAGCTCTTAACTCGCCACGTGCCAATGCCGGTTTTAAAATATTGGCGGCATCCATTGCGCCTTCGCCACCACCAGCTCCTACCAGCACATGTATTTCATCTATAAATAAAATAACTTCTCCTTCACTGGTAGCTACTTCTTTTACCACGCCTTTTAAGCGTTCCTCAAATTCGCCTTTGTATTTAGCACCGGCAATTAACTGGCCCATATCCAGCGAATAAATAATTTTTGTTTTCAGGTTGTCCGGTACGTCGCCATTGATAATGCGATGCGCCAAACCCTCCACTATAGCGGTTTTACCCACGCCGGGCTCACCTACCAGCATCGGGTTGTTTTTACTACGACGCGATAAGATGTGCAGCGTTCTGCGAATTTCTTCATCACGTCCAATTACAGGATCCAGCTTTCCCTGCCGAGCTAACTCATTTAAGTTCTTAGCATATTTAGCCAACACATTGAACTGCGTTTCCTGTGTTTGCGAATTTACGGTTGCGCCTTTCCGTAAGTCCTTGATAGCAGTGGTCAATCCTTTTTCGGTAAGACCAAAACCTTTCAATAAATTGGCCGTACTGTCAGAACCCTGCACCATGGCTAATAACAAATGTTCGGGTGTAATAAATTCGTCACCAAAACTTTTTATAATGGAGCCCGCACGCAATATGGCGTTATTGGCTTCACGGCCTACATTCTGTGCCGGTTCGCCGGTTTGCACTTTTGGCAAGCGGTTCATCAGTTCATCTAACCGGCTATTTAATTGTTGTATATTAACTGCATTCTTTTTCAGCAGAAAATCTACCGGAGAATCCTTCTGCTCTAATAATGCTTTTAATAGATGTTCTGTTTCAATATTGCTGGCCTGGTGGTTAAAGGCAATTTGCTGTGCCGCCTGTACCGCTTCGGCTGCTTTTATCGTAAAATTGGATAAGTTCATACAATTGGTTATTTTAAGTATCGTTCTTTATAGTATCAAATAATAAACCACCATAATCATTCCGTAGTTATGACATACAAAATTAAGATCAACTGCCTGAAAGTCAGCAGCATAGCACTTTCCCTGTTATTATTTCAGCCTCTTTTTGCACAGAAAAATGCGAAAGAATACAGCACAGCCGGCTTTAAAGATTTGAATGATGTTTTAAATACGCAACAAAAAGCATTGGGTAAAAACTTTATAACCCTGGTATGGACCGACACATTGGTTTATAAAAAAGAAGCCGGAGATATTACTACCCGTACACAAGCTGATATCGGTGATGCCAGCAGTTGGTTAACTGCGGCTTTAGTGTTGCAATTTATTGATGAAGGCAAACTTTCAATGGATACTAAAGTAAGCCAGTATATACCGGCATTTGCAAAATATGGAAAGAACTATATTACTATTGGCACCTGTCTTACCCATATGACCGGCGTGCAATCCGATCCGGGAAGGGTAGCAAAAATCTTTGAAAAAAAGAAGTTTACTTCGCTAGAAGATGTGGTGAATGATTATGCTTCCAAAGAAATACAAACCAACCCGGGTACGGAATTTAGATACAGCCCCATAGGCATCAGCATTGCCGGAAGAGTGCTGGAAGTGATCAGCAAAAAGAAATTTGATATGCTCATTCAGCAACGGCTGCTGCGCCCGCTGGGCATGCGCAATACTACATTCAGCACTATGGATGCAAGTACTATCAATCCTACCAATGGCGCCCGTTCTACTGCAGAAGATTATATGAGATTTTTGGTGATGCTGCTGAACAAAGGTGTATATAAAGACCAGCACATTCTGAGTGAAGCTGCGGTAAAACAAATGGAACAATTGCATATTACCGCCGATAAAATTAAATATGCACCTAAAGAAGCGCAAGGCTACACCTATGCATTAGGCGCCTGGATACTGGAAGCAAAGCAAAGCGGCGATCCGGTTACAATCAGCAGCCCCGGCATGGGTAGTATTGTACCGATGCTGGATATCTGCAGGCGATATGCAGTGGTGTTTTTCCCGCAAAATGCGCAGGAAGATCAAAATTTAAATACGTATCTCACTATTAAAAA
>JAICHT010000122.1 GCA_025924755.1 Chitinophagaceae bacterium
CGGAATTTTTTAACGCCATCCAGGTAAGGTTTGCCTCTTCCTGCGGATTTAACAGGTTTGTAAATCCTTTACCAGGGTTTTGTATACCATAAGTCATGGCATATGATACTTTAGCTCCTCCGGCTTTGCCCTTTTTGGTAGTGATGATAACTACTCCATTAGAGGCACGGGAACCATAGATAGATGCAGAAGCCGCATCTTTTAATATCTGCATAGATTCTACATCTTCAGGATTAATTCCTAACAGACTACCTGTCGGCACACCATCTACAATGTATAAAGGATCGTTTCCATTAAAAGATGCAAATCCTCTTATCCTAACCTTAGCTACACTACCTGGCTCATTGTCCTCTACTACAGTTACTCCTGCTGCCCTTCCCTGAAGCTGATTCTCAACAGAATTTGCCGGAATGGCTTCCAAATCATTAACGTTAACTACGGCAACGGAACCAGTAATATCTTTTTTTCTTTGAGAAGTATAACCGGTAATTACTACCTCATTCAAACTGGTGGTTGAGGGCTGAAGCGTTACAGCAACCTTACTTTGACCTTCTATGGATATTTGCTGGGTTTCATATCCTACATAACTGATACTAAGTTGCCTTGCATTTGCAGGGACCTGAATAGTGAAAGTTCCATTTGAAGTTGTTGTTGCACCAATTTTATGGCCGACAACATTAATGGATGCATTAGACAATGGAGTCCCATCCTTTGAAGTAATCAATCCACTAACGGTTCTTTGTTGTGCAATTAACCCTGTTAAACAGAAAATAAAAACAAGGATACTCAGTAATAATCTTTTTTTCATAAGCATTAGTTAAAGAAGTATGAAGTTTATGGAAATGGAAATTACTTTCTTTTTTTTACGATTTTACTAATACTCAAAAAAAAATTCAACAGAATACATTGAACCAGGTTGATATCTTAAAAGAGTCCAGCAGGGAATATGAAATTGCCTTTTACGAAACAACAAACTTCCCGGATAGGAATTGCTGTTAATGCATAAGAATACAAAAGGCAAGGCTAACTTTTACTTCTCAGGGTAACTTCATATTGGCATGAGCCATCATACTATCGGAATTATATTACAAGGAAACAAGAGTTTAAATACTTCTCTCCTTTGTACCATATTATTTTTTCAGAATGTAGCTGTGAGGGGTAATTTGATAGATATGTATTTAAACATTCATCATCGCTATAATATAGAACTATCCTTTAGCTTTTTACTCACTTCTTCAAGGTAAGGGTGAAGTAATTCTTTAGTCCGGCCACATTTAAAGAAAGAGATACGGCTCTTTAAAAGCTGACCCTATATGTGCAGCGCATTCTCTTAGAGATATACCAAGTAAATGAGTATTGCTCTTAAAGTTTCTCTTAAATTAATCCGTTAATCAGCCGGTTTACTTTTTAAGGAAGTGTAATAATTCTTTTGCTGCTTCTTCAGATGATGCCGGGTTTTGACCGGTAATCAATAAGCCATCTTTCACCACATAAGAAGCCCAATCTTCTTTCTTTGAATATTGTCCACCCCTATTCTTTAATTCGTCCTCTAAAAGAAAAGGAACTACATTGGTAAGATGTACCGCTTCTTCCTCAGTATTGGTAAAACCGGTCACCCGTTTACCTTTTACCAACGGCTCTCCATTTTCATCTTTTACGTTCAGCAACACAGCCGGTGCATGACAAACTGCTGCAACCGGTTTTTTAGCTGACCAAAAATTTTGAATGAGCTGAATAGAATTGGTATCATTACTTAAATCCCAAAGCGGGCCATGCCCACCTGGAAAGAATACTGCATCATAGTCTTCAGCTTTTACTTCACTTAACATTTTTGTGTTGGCCAGTAGTTGTTGTAAACCTTTATCTGCATTAAAGCGTTTAGTCGCTTCTGTTTGCGCTTCCGGTTCGGCACTTTTTGGGTCTATTGGAGGTTGTCCACCTTTTGGAGAAGCTAATGTAATATCGGCACCGGCATCTTTCAAAGTATAATAAGGTGCAGCAAATTCCTCTACCCAAAACCCTGTCTTTTTACCTGTGTTTCCCAACTCGCTGTGTGAGGTCAATACCATTAATACTTTCATAGCTTTAATTTTTTTTAATTACAGTTTCCGTTAATGTCGCAAAAATCTTCATCTTGTTCAACTATTAATACCGGATTTCCTTCTTCCCAAATTTGTGCAAATACTTCCGGTGACGGTGTACCACTTACTGCATATTTATTATTGAATACAAAAAAAGGACCACCCTGCTCGCGTATTTCATACGCATGTAGAAAACTTCGCCGGCTAAACGCAATCCATTGAAGCGATATCGAACAGATGGAAATCTCTGCCTGAAAGTTTCCCGCTATTTTTTATCTTAGGCGCTCATAAAAGATATACAGATGAAAAAAGCCATCAGCAAAAACAAGTTTTATTATTTTTTTATTGCCCTTCTGTTTACGATTTCTTTACATGCAAATGCAGAGGATTCTATTGCTATTATTCCAAAACCACTCAGCATGCAAATACAAGCAGGGCATTTTGTTCTTTCTAATGGCACTGCTATTACAGCTTCATCTTCTAATTCAGACTTTAAGGAAAGTATTCGATGGTTTATTGATAAAATTGCAACCTCAACCGGCTATCATCTTTCCACAAACAAATCATCTAAAAGCAGTATCAGCTTATTATTAAACAAACAGGCAGATACGTCTTTGCACGATGAAGGTTATACATTAAAGGTTACTCCGTCAAGCATAACGATCACAGCCAATAAAGCGGCTGGTCTTTTTTATGGATTGCAAACGGTTTTGCAATTGCTGCCCCCTTCAATAGAAGGCACAACTGCCATGCAAAATGTTCAATGGACCATACCCTGTGCTGACATAAAAGATGTGCCGCGTTTTGGATGGCGTGGTTTGATGCTGGATGTGAGCCGACACTTTTTTACCAAGCAGGAAGTGGAAGCATATATTGACCAGATGGCACGTTACAAATTTAACACACTGCATCTTCATCTTGCCGATGACCAGGGCTGGCGTATTCAAATAAAAAGTTTACCGCAGCTTACACAAGTGGGTGCCTGGCGCGTTAAACGTACTGGTCGCTGGGGAACGTTTATGCCTGCACTCGCCGGTGAACCAACAACAGATGGAGGTTTCTATACGCAGAGTGATATGAAAGAAATTATCAAATATGCACAGGACCGTTTCATTACTATTCTTCCTGAAATTGATGTGCCTGCACATAGTCTTGCACTCATTGCTTCCTATCCAAACTTAAGCTGTACACAATTGCCCTATTCTGTTAACGCAGGTGGAAGAGGTTATGAACGCAACGATAATGCTTTATGCATCGGTAATGATTCCACCTTTACCATGCTTGATAAAATATTTACTGAAATAGCAGCACTGTTTCCAAATCCTTATATACATGTTGGCGGCGATGAAGCATACAAAGGTTTTTGGGATGCGTGCCCGAAATGCCAAAAGCGAATGGCAAATGAGCATTTAAAGAATGTGGATGAATTGCAAAGTTATTTTGTAAAAAGAGTTGAAAAGATTGTTGAATCAAAAGGCAAGAAATTAATAGGATGGGATGAAATTTTGGAAGGTGGCCTGGCGCCGAATGCAACAGTGATGAGCTGGCGTGGTATGAGCGGCGGCATTGCTGCCGCTAAGATGGGGCACCACGTGGTGATGACACCATGGGATTATTGTTATCTTGATCTGTACCAGGCAGAGCCTACAAGCGAACCACCAACTTATGGTTTATGCCGTCTTTCCGATTCGTATAATTATGAGCCGGTTCCGGACAGTATTGACGAGAAACTCATTTTGGGCGGACAAGGAAATTTATGGACTGAATCGGTTCCAACATTAAGACATGCAGAGTATATGACATGGCCAAGAGGCATTGCATTAGCTGAAGTTTACTGGAGTTCAAAAGCAAATAAGAACTGGAATGATTTTACTACAAGGTTGGAAAAACAGTTTCCGCGTTTGGATGCTGCCAATGTGAAGTATTCAACAAGCATGTACAATGCTGTGTTTACACCTGCACGCATTAAGAACAGCGATTTTGGTGTAACGCTTACAACAGAAGTTAAGGGTCTTGATATCTACTACACTTTTGATAATACCAACCCGGATAATTTCTCACAGAAGTTTACCGGTAAGCCCATTCAGTTTCCTGTTGGTGCAACCTATTTAAATGTGATTACTTATCGTGATGGGAAACCAATAGGCGAGCAAATCAATATAACAAAAGAGGTGTTAAGCCAAAGGCTCGATGAGAAGCATCATGTTTATTAATGAGTAACGGAAGCAGGCGGGAACAACTTTATAAGTTTGGCGGACAGCCGATTTTCATCCGGTTATCCGCCAAACTATATAGAAACATAAGGCTAACGTTGCTATAAGAGATATTGGTTGAAATCATCTTGTAAGTGTGTGTTACAGGCTTTACCCCGATGTTGGTTTGACATAATAAATCGAATGAGCAAATCACTACCCTTTTATAACTTACATCGTAATGGCACTGTCATTTTCCTGAGATTAATATTATTGGCCTGTAGCAAATTCTGAAATCCCACGACCGTTTTGCTTTTGAGTCAACACTGCTGTTCAACTGTATGGGCATATAGTAAATTGCATTGGCGTTGCAGTGGCACGAAGGACGAGTAGCGCTGTATTTACTTAGAAGGTGGCTCTCGCCACTATCCGAATTTAAAATATTAACATCATGATGCTTCAGTACATGTAAGCCTTGTACTTAAGGTTAGTACATAATTTACAGTGTATGAATATAAGCTGCACTTTCTTTAAACTTATCTTCTTCCATCTCCACAAAGAAGTTTTTCACACCTCCCGTTTTAGCTGCTGCAAAAAATTCTTTCCAGTCAATAATGCCTTGCCCAACAGGTACCTGCTTTTTATCTTTTGTCCAATCTGATAAATGCGCTGAAATAAACCGTCCCGGATACTTATTGAAATAAGTGGAAGCTTTATAACCAAGCGTAATTACCTCTGTTTGAAACTGCATTTTTACCAATTCCGGGTTGAAGCGGCTCATCAGTGCATCATATATTAACTGGCCATCAAGCACCGCAAATTCAAAGCTATGATTATGAAATCCTGCCTGCATCCCTGCTGCTTTTATTTTTTCCGCAGCTTTATTCAACTTATCTGCACTGGCGTAGTAATCATTTAAAGTAGCGGTTTTTGGCAACCAGAAGGTAGAACAGATCATTTGACTAAGCCCTAACCCTTTTGCAAATTCAATACTGCTATCAAGGTTTTCATCAGAAAACTCACCAAAACCAAAATGACAGCTTGGGCAACTTAAACCTGCATCGGTAATGATGCTGCGCATGTCTGCTGTTTTCATGTTTACCAAAGGGCCATAGCCAATGGTAGCATATCCTTTAGGCGAACACATTTCTGTAAGCTGGTATCCCTGGGCAGCCATCATTTTTAATGTTCCGGCAAAGTCTTTAGCCAGTATATCCCTGATAGGAAAGGTCTGAAACCCAATAGGCATATTTAAGGCACGTGCCTGTGAAAATAATTGTTTGGGCAAATGAGATAAAGCTAATGCACCACCGATACCTATTGCAGCTTTCCCGATAAATGCCCTGCGGTTTATAATTTTCATGTTCGATTTTTTAGTGGTTTGTACGGTTTTAAATGGTAGCCGGATCCCAGCCTTGCCGGTAATCACGTTTCAGGTATTTATTGGCTTCATCCACATTGGTGATTTTTATATTGGCAGCATCGTATTTCAATATTTGGTTTGTCCTTAATGCTACTGCATATAAATTAATAGCTTCTGTAATGTGCTCGGCTTCCATAAAATTTCCGGGATATTGTTTACCGGTTTTGCAGGCTTGTACAAAAAGTGGCAATGCTTCTGAAGTTTGTTGTACCTGGTTGCGTTTATCACTATTGGCATTGGTAAGTGCATCCATTTTTTTGCCGGAGATGATTTGCGGATCCTGTACATTAAAACCTGCTAATATCTTTCCTTTATCGCCTACGAACATCATTCCTTCTTCCGGAAAATCTTTGCTGTTATTAGACAATTCATCGGGAACCGGTGGACGCATACCGCCGTCATACCAGTAAAGATCAACAGGCCCCCTGGCGCCATTGGCAGGATACCTAAACCGTACCGTACTGGCCATTGGAAATGAAAAGTCATTATTTACACGAAAAGGAACAGGGCCGTTAAAATCGCAAACATGACTACGATGAGGTTCTACACTTGTAGGAGAAGTTAGCTGTAAGGCATTGAATACGGTCCATAAACTATAATGCCCCATATCGGCCATAGAACCTCCGCCAAAGTCGTACCATCCTCTAAACACCATATTGGTATACTCAGGACTATAAGGACGATCTGCTTCCGGCCCCAGCCATAAGTTCCAGTCAAAGCCATCCGGAACTGGCGGCTTATCCGTTGGCAGTTCCGGATATTGCGGCCATACCGGGCGATTGGTCCAGTTATGCACTTCCGTTAAGGTTCCAATAGCACCGCCATTTATCCATGCCATCACTTGTTCCATAGAACCGTTAGAATCCCACGGAATTAAATGGGTAATTACTTTTGGATGATTGCGGGCCATTTCAATCACTTTCTTTCCTTCTATTAAACGATTAGAAAGCGGTTTATGTACCAACACATGTTTGCCCCGCTTTATGGCAGCCATAGAAAGCACGCCATGCAAATGATCGGGTGTCATGATTTTCACGGCATCCAAATCTTTTTCTTTTTCCAGTAGTTCACGAACATCAGCATACGCATTACAGCCCTTGTATTTTTGTTCCGGCCGCACATTGGCGTAAAACGTGTTTACAATATCCTTTCCATTTTCCCTGCCACCCGGAATAGTATTATCCCCACCGGGATTCCAGTCAGCTTTCTTTATAGTTTTCCTGATTTCATCTTTCAAATAATTAATACCCCAGTCACGATATCCTCTTGCCTCTTTATTTGGATCGGCAACTGCAATAACCTGTATTTGAGGAACAGCCAATAACGGCAACAACTCTCTTATGCCTTGTGTGCCGGTACCAATATAGGCAAGGGTAATTTTGTCGCTTGGCGGAATAAAATCTTTACCACCTAATACATGTCTTGGAACAATAGTAAAACCGATTGCAGCAGAAGCCGTCATCTCCACAAATTTTCTCCGGTTCATTCCCGGGGTGTTTTCATTGGCATTTGTAGTATTCTGTTTTGGAGCAGAAGATGTAGCAATTTGAGGTTGAATGTTTTTCTTCATATCACAGTTTTATCGTTTAAGAGTTGCTAAATGAATGTACGGAAATTTCCCGAGGCAGCTTCATTGCAAATTCGTTTTGGATATTTTGTTATTATCAACTATTTAAACTTGCGCAATCGTGCTGCGGCAACAACGATCATACTAGTTTAGTAATGGCCTTCTCCAAATAGAAGTTTTTGGGTGAATGCAACATTTGCAAATGAGTTTTGCAATACAGTGATCAAACCTGCGGTGTCAACAACAGGCTTAGGTATTGTTCTACTTTTCTTACTGCTTATTTTTAAAGGTTAAGGGTACCCTGAAAAGCAGGTGGCGGAGCATTAAAAGCCTGTTCGATCTCCTGGTAGATCAGTTGCAAGATGTGTGGGTCGGTTATATATCCTTCTACTTTAAACCATTGAATCGGTTTGGACAGCTTTCGCAGTTCAATAGTGGGCCGGTCGGATTGTACAACAAGGAACGCTTTCAAACCAATGGGCGACACTTTAAACCGCTCTATATACCGGGACCGGTAGATGCGCTCTACTTCAAAAGTAATTACCTTTCTTTCCAGCTCCAGCGAAAAACTAAATCTCACGCGGTAAAAATAAGAAAGCTACGGAGAGGAGAGCCAAGAGCTTCTGTTATTCATTAAAGAAAATCAAAAGTGCATATATTTCTTGATGTCACACCTGCGGAAAAGCTATAAAGAATTACACCTATAACAACAACTAAGGTTTTGTGAAGCAGTTATGTACTAAGCTGGATATAGCGCTGAGAGCATAAACATTCAATTGTCAATACTTCAAAAGCATTTCATAGTCGGGATTTGAATGTGCTTCGGTTAGTTTAAAAAAGCCACTACCTGTTACCTTGAAGCCGGCTTTCTGATAAAAGTCAATAGCCCTTTGGTTTTCTTTCCAAACCTCCAGCCACATGCCTGACTGGTTGTGCTCTTTAGACAATTCAATATTAAATTGTAACAGGTGAAATCCTAACCCCAACCCGTAATATTCTTTGAGCAGGTAAAGCCGCTCTAACTTGGTGATAGTCTGGATGGGAATAGTGGCAGGCGGAGCATTGAAGATGATTTTAGAGTAACCGGCAGGCTTATGGTTATGATAAAGGATATGGTAAACATTCGCTAAATCACTGAGCTGCTTTTTGCAGGCTTCACCGGTAAAATTATTCTTTTTATACTCACCAATTACATCTGGCGGGGCACTCCACCCATGAGATTGAATAAAGGATTGTTCACCCAACTCAGCCAATACGCTAAAATCCTCTTCCTGCGCCCTTCTAATGGAAACCATAGTACTGCCTTTTATTACTTCTTTCATTTCCTTTACAGCAAATTAATCCATTTACCCGTATTTGCAAAGACGCTGCTAATATGCCTTTGTACCATGTTCCGATACTATTCATAATCACATCTGCCTGCCAGAGGCAAGGGAAAAAGACTATAGGGTTCCTTTATCCGGAAAGCTCCTGGAAGTGTTGAGAAACTGCTTTAAGTAGTATAGCCTAAAGCGTTTCTTTTTGCAGAAGGCACTTACATCCGGAAGATACAGGAACTACTGGGCATAATGATCCAAAGACAACGATAACCTATACGCATGTGAGTAAAAGAAGCATTGGAGGAGTTCAAAACCCACTGGATAAACTGGATATATAAAGGTTCGTATACATATAGTTTTGCATATAAAATAGAGGTTGATAGAAAGTTTTGTAACATGAGAACGAACCTTGTAAAGAGATGATACTGAGAAAGTAAGCCATTTTTGAATTTGCTTTGAAAGCTCAGGATTATTGCGGATATTTACTGTTGTGTGCTATTTATGCAGACTCTAATCACATCAGACATATCAAGGCTTTCGTTGCATGACTCTTCTTTTGAAAACATTGTTAGACGTGGCAAACACCTTAAGTTGACATTTGATTGGGCAAAACTTGACAACTTCAAGGAAGCTAATATTGATGAAGCTATTATCATGGGTAAGACAAAAATATTTCTCACGGGTGTCCATTCGGAACAATTTAAAATTTTCGACCCGACCGACAGCACAATGTTTATTATCCCTAGTTTGCCTGAAAATTATGCAACAGAGACGGAGGTCATTGGCACGACCAGTATAAATGATGACGCTAAGAGTGTGAAAATTGGTAGACTTATTAAAGAAAATGAGGCTTATCGCTGGACCGAGTGGAGTTTTCTGTTTGATACCTGTGAAGTGTCCTGGACTTCATTTGTGACATATAGCGAATGGCAAAATGGAAAACTACCAGAAGATTAGTGTAGATTTTCGTAGGTTCTCAACAAAATAAACAGCACACAACATGCATGTTTATGTAATACTGGCGAAAGAACGTAAACCAATCTCTTTTATCTTTAATCCTCACGAACAAGTTTATGAAGCATTAGTATTTCAAATACCAGTACTACATAAACATGTTCAACGTTAGGTGTAATTCTAAAGCGAAGAGTGCTGACGTAAAATTAAATGGAGACAGTTGTAACAATAATATCGTTAATCCTAATTGGAGGACTTGTGGTAGCACCCATCATTATAGTAAGGAGAGTGAATAGACTAAAGGTGAAGCACAACTTTATTACTTACCTGACAATAACTATCATAATATCATTAATATTAATTGTGACTTTTGCTTGGTGGACAGACACTTCGGACAGAGTTCTTTTAGCA
>JAICHT010000123.1 GCA_025924755.1 Chitinophagaceae bacterium
CTGTACCAGTTTATTTACATATTCGTCTTTTCGCTGTCCGCCCATTTTTATATTTCGTTTTTGCATTTCGGCCAGCACCAGGCGAAAGTGTCCCCATTCCTCGGTAACCACCGGTGCCAGCGTGGCTATCAAAAGTTCGTTTTTACTATAAAGCTGAATGATGGAAATGCAGGCGGTGGCTGCTTTTAGCTCACAATAGGCGTGGTCAATGAGTATTTCTTCCAACGATTTCTCTGCCAGGTTTACCCACCTTGGGTCGCTAGGCAGCTGAAGTCCCAATACGGTTTTGGTATCCAAAGACACTTCCTCTTTATATTGCATGTAGCAAAAATAAATACCTAGCCTTTAAAATGCCGGTAGGCATATTAATAAGTACACAGCCAATTGAAAATAATCACCTGCCAGCTTGTTACATAAACTATAAAATAAGGTATTAGGAATATGCTGCTCAGATTTTCAACAAATTTTCTTACTTTCGCAGGCAAAATAATAGAGTTTTTAATCGGATGCTTTTTTAAATAATCTAAGATGTCATTAACTAAAGAAAAAAAATCAGGCATTTTTGCCAATTTTGGTGGTGCTGCAACTAACACAGGTTCTATTGAAGGCCAAATAGCGCTAACTACTGAGCGCATCAGCCAGATCTCGGCTCATCTTCAACTAAACAAGAAAGACTTTTCAACACACCGCGGCTTGATGAAGTTGGTAGGTAAACGCAGAAGTTTATTAAATTACCTTCAAAAGCATAACTTAACCAGTTATCGCGAATTAATTGAAAAATTAGGACTAAGAAAATAAATCAAGAGTATGTTTTAATAGACTTTTCCCAACTGAACTCACGGTTGGGAATTGGTTTTTTATATACTCCTGATTTTTAAATACACACCCCATCAAATTGGACAATATGTTAAAGCAAAAATTCAGTAAATCTTTTGATATAGGCGATGGTCGGCAGGTAACAATTGAAACAGGACGTTTGGCCCGGCAGGCCAATGGTGCTGTAACCGTTTCTATAGGCGATTGCATGTTATTGGCTACGGTGGTAGCTACCGAAGAACCCAAGGAAGGGCAGGAATTTTTTCCGTTAAGCGTAGACTATATGGAAAAATTCGCCTCAGCGGGCCGCATTCCCGGTTCATTTTTTAAGAGAGAAGGAAGGTTGAGCGATTCGGAAATATTGATCTCCCGTTTAATTGACAGGGCTTTACGCCCACTTTTCCCCGACGATTACTTTTGCGAAGTACAGGTTATTGTTACTTTAATATCAAGCGATGTTGAAGTAATGCCGGATGCACTGGCTTGCCTTGCGGCTTCAGCAGCATTAGCGGTTTCTACGGTTCCTATTAAAGAAGTTATATCTGAAGTAAGAGTAAGCCGTATCAATGGCCAGTATAAAATAAATCCCAGCCGATCCGAAATGGAAAAGTCGGATATGGATTTTATGATGGCTGCCACGGAGAAGAATATCATGATGGTGGAAGGAGAGGCAAAGGAATGTAGTGAAGCAGACTTGATAAAAGCGCTGGAATTTGGCCATGAAGCCATTAAACTTCAAATAAAAGCACAGCAGGAGTTGCGCGATATGGTTGGTGTTAAAGAAAAGCGCGACTATCCAAAGCCAGAGCAAAATGAAACCTTGCGTCAGCGGGTAGAGGAACTTGCAAAAGCAAGGATAGAAGAACTTTCCAGGGCCAAACTGCCAAAATCAGAACGCCAGGAAGCATATAAAAAAGTTTTTGAGGAGTTAAAAGAAGTATTAAGTAGGGAAGCCAATTTGCCGGAAGGCGAAGAAATAGCGGCCAATGTAAAAAAGATGGTGAAAAACTATCTTTCTGATCTTCAGTATTACGTGGTTCGGGATATGATATTAAATGACCGTGTTCGTCTGGATGGCAGGGGATTAGAAGACGTCCGGCCATTGGATATGGAAGTGGATGTATTACCCACTCCGCACGGTGCTGCACTCTTTACACGTGGCGAAACACAGTCGCTTACCACAGTTACTTTGGGTACGCCTTTAGACGAATTGCTGGTAGAAAGCGCTGCCAAGTCCGACTATTCAAAATTTATTTTACATTATAATTTTCCTCCGTTTTCTACCGGTGAAGTCAAATTTTTAAGAGGCCCGGGTAGAAGAGAAGTAGGACATGGTAACCTGGCGCTGCGTTCTTTAAAGCAAATGATGCCAGGTGCTGATTATCCCTATACCGTTCGGGTAGTAAGCGACATATTGGAGTCAAACGGCTCTTCTTCCATGGCTACGGTTTGTGCTGGTTCTTTAGCGCTTATGGATGCGGGTATTCCTTTTCATAAACACGTAGCTGGCGTGGCAATGGGGTTGATTACTAAAGAGGGCAAGTACGCCGTACTGACTGATATATTAGGTGATGAGGACCATTTGGGGGATATGGATTTCAAAGTAACTGGTACCCGCGATGGTATCTGCGGCATTCAAATGGATATCAAAGTGGATGGCTTACCTATGGAAATCATGCGCAGTGCGCTGGACCAAGCAAACCGCGGCAGAATGTTTATTCTGGATGCTATGTATAATTGCCTGCCGGAAGCCCGCAGCGATGTAAAGCCGCATGCGCCCAGAATGGTTAAATTGTTTATTGACCGCGAATTTATTGGCGCCGTTATCGGACCAGGCGGAAAAATCATACAGGAAATTCAACGCGAAACAGGCACTACCATCAATTTGGAAGAAAAGAACAATATGGGTGAAGTAAGCATTTTTGGTACTAAAAAGGAAGGTGTTGAAAAGGCAGAAGCCTGGGTTAAAGGAATAGTAGCGGTGCCGGTTGAGGGAGAAGAATATGAAGCGATTGTAAAGTCAATTATGCCTTATGGTGCTTTTGTAGAATTTTTGCCGGGCAAGCAGGGCTTATTGCATATCTCTGAAGTAAGCTGGAAGCGTTTGGAAACGTTGGAAGGTGTTTTAGCAGAAGGTGAAAAGATAAAAGTAAAGCTGGTTGGAACGGATCCTAAAACAGGAAAGTTCAAATTATCGCGCAAAATATTAATGCCGAAACCCGAAGGGCAAAGAGAGGAGCGTCCGCGTGATTTTCAACCCAATGAAGGCCGGCGTTTTGATGCACAAAGATCGAATGAGCCCCGCACGGATCGTCCGAAGATAGAACGTCCACAGCGTCATAACAATGAAGGCAATCCGCAACAGGAGCCCCAACAATAAAAATTAATTGATATTATTTAAGGCTGTCATATTTTGACAGCCTTTTTAATTTTTAATAAATGAATTATATAAAATTAAATATTGAGGTAGCTGAAGGAAAGCAGGAAGAGTTGATTTCCATATTGTCTGATAACAATGCTTTGGGTTTTGAGCAACTTCCTAATTATTTGCTGGCCTATTTCTATGAAGAAGACTTTAACAGGCATGCGATGGCAGATGCACTAAAAGCATTTGCTTTTGAAATAGTAACCGTTGAGGAAGAAAATTGGAATGCAGTATGGGAAAGTAATTTTCAACCAGTTATTATAGATGCATTTTGCGCTATCCGTGCAGATTTTCATGAACCGGTGAAAGGCATCCTCTACGAAATTATTATCACGCCAAAAATGAGTTTTGGAACCGGCCATCATGCTACCACTTATATGATGATCCTGCAAATGCAACGCATAAACTTTAATAGTAAAAGCGTTTTTGATTTTGGTACAGGTACCGGTGTTCTGGCTATATTATCTGAAAAGCTTGGGGCCTCCTCAGTTACAGCAATAGACATCGATGAGTGGAGTATTACTAATAGCCTGGAGAACAGCAAAAGAAATAGCTGTGTAAAAATCAGTATTAAAAAGGAATCAAAATTGCCTTTACAACAAAAATTTGCTATCCTCTTAGCCAATATTAATAAGAATGTAATTCTTGACAACCTGGCGGGTCTTTGTGATATGATGCAAGCAGATGCGGTGTTAATTTTAAGTGGATTGTTAAAAGAAGATGAGCAAGAAGTAGACACCATTTGTAATAAACTTGGCCTGAAGCTCTTTAACAAAATAGGTAAAGAAAACTGGATTTCTCTGGCATATAAACTCATGTGAAATTTTTATCAGCTGGTAAACTATTGCATTTTTTTCCTATCCTAATTTTCCAAATGCAAAGTGGTTTTAAACTATTCTTTAATGTAGCTATACAGTTCGATGAGTATTGTATGCGTTTGGTATAATCATTGAATTAATAATAAAAAATTTAAAATGCTAAGAAAAATAATTTCTTTTTTCCTGGCCTCTACCTTATTCGTAGCCTGTACAAAAAATGCTATTACGGGACGCAGCCAGCTTAAATTATTACCGGAATCTGAGTTGCAAAGCATGGCAACCCAACAGTATCAGCAGTTTTTATCACAAAACAAAGTAGCAAGCGTTTCCAGTGACCGCGATGCTGAAATGGTGCGGCGTGTGGGTCAGCGCTTATCTGCAGCAGTTGAAAATTATTTTGCAAAAAAAGGGATGCAGGACCAACTTAAAGGGTATAAATGGGAATACAATTTAGTAGAAGACAAGCAGGCAAACGCATGGTGTATGCCCGGAGGTAAAATTGTAGTATATACCGGCCTGTTACCCATCACACAAAACGAAGCGGCATTGGCAGTAGTATTAGGCCATGAAATTACACACGCTGTATTTCAGCATGGTAATGAACGCATGAGTCAGGGTTTAATGCAGCAATTTGGTGGCGTTGCGCTTTCAGCTCTAACTTCTTCGCAGCCAGCAGCTGCGCAAAATTTATTTTTGCAGGCATATGGTATAGGTTCCACCGTGTTGGGCACGTTACCGTTTTCAAGGAAAGACGAATCTGAAGCCGACCACTATGGATTGATATGGGCTGCACTGGCCGGTTACAATCCACAGGAAGCTGTGCCTTTATGGGAGCGTATGGCAAAAATGGCTGGAGGGCAGGCGCCACCAGAATTTTTAAGCGATCACCCTTCGGATCAAAACCGTATTAAGCAAATCAAAGGATGGATGCCGGAAGCATTAAAATATTACCGTCCTATGGGCAAATAATCTATGTGTTTTATACACTGGTTTAAGCCTGCTAATGCAATATTAGCAGGCTTTTGCTTTTTAAGCGTTGAGTTTACAATTAATTTTCGTATATTTGCGCCATTGTTTGTGTGAAAAATACGCTAACACTACGCTGCTTCACTTTTAATTTAATTTGAAACTCAGTATGTCACAAACGCTTTTTGAAAAACTCCAGATGAAAGATGAAAAGACCGTCCTTATTCAAGGGTTGCCTTCATCAATAGAGAAACAATTTTCGAAATTTTCTTTTGCTAAAAACCTGACGCCGCTATTACGTAGTCGTAAAATAGACTTTGCTTTGGTTTTTGCAGTAAGCGAAAGTCAGCTTAATAATATTTTAAGTGATATTATGCCTGCTTTAAAAGAAGACTCCAAACTTTGGATTGCGCATCCAAAACTAAGTTCTAAAATTGTAACTGATCTGAACCGCGAAAGCAGCTGGAGTAAATTGTTAGATGCAGGTTACGAAAGCATGGATGAAGTAACTTTAGATCATGTATGGAACGCCGTTCATTACAAAAAGAACGAAGAGCTGGAATGTGAATTTGTATTAGAGCCGAAAGTGTCTGTATCGGTGTTAAGCACAGAAAAAAGAAAGAAGCTGGCCAAGGCTTAATTTGTATATCTCTTTACTGGAATGTGTTTTGTAACTCAATTCAAAACACATTCTTTTTATGATATCAACAGAAGGGAAAATTGTTATAAAGCCATCTGTATTTGGTAAAGGTTTGTTTGCATCTGAATTTGTCCCTGAAAATACCATCGTCTGTAAAGTAACCGGTACTTACTTAACTTTTGCAGAAACCATATTGCTCGGTGAAAAAGAAAGTTATTGTTTACAAATAGGCACTGATAAATATATATATTGCAGCGAGCCTTTCTTATACAGTAATCATTCTTGTAATCCAAATTGCGCTATAAATTCTGATCTGGATTTTTACACGCTAAAGAACATTGAAAAAGGCGAAGAACTGTTGTGGGATTATTCCACATCCATGTTAGAGCGGCACTGGACTATGAAATGCTCATGTGGTTCTAAAAATTGCAGACGTATTATTACTGACTTCGATCTATTGCCGCAAGCTATTCAACAATCCTATTTACAGATGAATATCGTGTTGCCTTTTATCGTTCAGAATTACGAACAGAAATTTGCAATCAGCGCATAAAATCCTCTGAAAATTTTATTAGAAAAAATCGTTTTCGTGTGGATTATTTTCTACACGTATTTAAAGAATTTTTTTTCAGTTTCAATCATATAAGGTAGAAATCAATTGGCATATAAATAGTAATAAATACAGCATGATTAAAAATATCCAAAATGCTTCCTGTGCGTTCTTACGCAATATTGATCTGGTATGTTTTTCCCATCTCCGATGGGGATTTGTTTATCAGCGGCCTCAACACTTATTGAGCAGGTTTTCAAACTATACACGGGTGTTCTTTATAGAGGAACCTATGTACCATGATGCACCGGATAAATTGCACATTTCAGAAAGCGATAAAAATGTTTTTGTAGTCGTTCCATATCTTACTAATGGCACCACACATAAAGATGCAGTAGCCAAACAAAAAAAGTTAGTGGATTCTCTTTTTAGTTTGATGGAAATTTCTAATTATTTTATTTGGTATTATACGCCCATGGCTTTGTCATTCAGCGATCATTTAACGCCTCAACTTACTGTGTATGATTGTATGGATGAATTAGCTGCATTTAAATTTGCACCTAAAGAATTAAAGGATAATGAAAAGAAATTATTATCCATAGCAGATGTGGTATTCACCGGTGGCCATAGCATTTACGAAGCAAAGAAACATTCGCATACCAATATTCATTCTTTTCCAAGCAGCATCGATAAACAACATTTTGGTATAGCAAGAAAAAAAACAAAAGATCCTGTAGACCAGGCTGATATTCCACATCCACGATTGGGTTTTTTTGGTGTGATTGATGAAAGAATGGATATTAATTTAATAGGAGAAATGGCAGATGCCAAACCGGATTGGCACTTTGTAATTATTGGCCCGGTTGTAAAGATTGACCCTGCTACATTACCAAACAATTCAAACATACATTATCTCGGAGGGAAAAGTTATAAAGAGTTGCCATCTTATATTGCTAACTGGGATGTAGCCTTAATTCCGTTTGCAATAAATGAATCTACCAAGTATATCAGCCCAACGAAAACGCCTGAATACTTAGCTGCTGGAAAGCAAGTAGTTTCTACACCCATAAAAGATGTAATTGCACCTTATGGTGATAACAACCTGGTGTACATTGGCAGTACAACAGAAGAATTTATAAAGCACAGTGAAACAATATTAAGCAAGAAACGAAATAAGGACTGGTTAGATAAAGTAGACAACTTTTTGGAAGGAAATTCCTGGGAGCGAACCTGGAGCCAAATGGTACGTCATATTGAAAATATTTTAGAAACAAACCAATCGACAAGAAAAAAAGAGAAATTATATGTTTGATTACTTAATTGTAGGGGCAGGCTTTGCTGGCAGTGTATTGGCTGAACGTTTGGCTTCTCAGGCTGGAAAGAAAATTTTAATAATTGATAAAAGAGAACATATTGCTGGTAACGCCTACGATTATTATAATGAAGATGGAATATTAATACATAAATACGGGCCGCATATTTTTCACACCAACTCAAAAGAAGTATTCGATTATTTAGGAAAGTTTACTCCGTGGCGTCCTTACGAGCATAAAGTGTTGGCAAGCGTTGATGGGCAATTGGTACCGATACCTATCAATTTAAACACCATTAATGAGTTATATGGATTAAATTTAAACAGTTCTGAAGTAGAAACTTTTTTTGCTTCAAAGGCAGAACCCATTACACGGGTACAAACTTCAGAAGATGTGGTAGTTGGTAAAGTGGGTAGGGAATTATATGAAAAATTTTTTAGAGGATACACCCGTAAGATGTGGGATCTGGATCCTTCTGAATTAGATGCCAGCGTTACTGCCAGGGTTCCCACTCGTACCAACCGGGATAACAGGTATTTTACAGATACGTATCAATCAATGCCGCTGCATGGGTATACCTATATGTTTCAAAAGATGTTATCGCATCCCAATATCAAAGTGATGCTTAACACCGATTACAAAGAAATAATTGATATTATACCTCACAAGCAATTAATATATACCGGCCCTATAGACGCTTATTTCAACTATTGCTATGGTAAGCTTCCTTATCGTTCTTTAGAGTTTAAGTTTGAAACTATAGATGCGGATACCTTTCAGCCCACTGGAACTGTTAACTATCCTAACAGCCAGGCATATACGCGGATTACAGACTTTAAATATTTAACAGGGCAAAAGCATGCAAAAACTGCCGTAGTATATGAGTTTCCGCAGGCAGAAGGCGATCCGTATTATCCGGTGCCTAGGCCAGAAAATGCGGAGGTATATAAAAAATATCAGCAGCTGGCGGCCACCGTTACCAATACTTATTTTGCGGGCAGGTTAGCTACCTATAAGTATTATAATATGGACCAGGTGGTGGCACAGTCCTTAACACTTTTCAAAAAGATTATGCAAAGCTCAGAGCAACATTTAAATGGTAAAGCAACTCCTATTTTACAAGCATAGTTAGAAGTATTAGATTATAAATAAAAAATCTTTGTAGCATCCAATTAAGCTTCTGCTTATGGTACACTACAAAGATTTTTTATTTGTGATCTTTATGTTTAGTTTTTTAAATTATACAAGTGATGACCTTCTTTATTTAAAATTTGCTGACTGCTTATAGGAGTTAATAAAGAATCTTTTACCATCTTTTCAATAAGCCTTACCTGTTCATCAAGTTCGCCGGCTTGTGCAATAAGTTTCCAGCTTTCAATTTTCATTAATGCGCGTCTGCTGGTTTTTGTCACATGGCGATCCAACCAAAGTGATTTTTCAGCTAGGTACAACTGGTGGTTGCGGAAGTAAGCATGCATAGGATGAATTTTAAATTGATTGTTATATTGAATAGACAACAAATTAATTAGAAAAGTTTAATATTCTCGATCCATAAAAACTAAATCATCTTTTTAATGCTTTTCACTTAATGCAAACTTTCCGAAGTACTAATTGTAAATATTAAGCTAATTCAGTTTCAGTCTTACTATAATCATCGGTAAGTTTCTTTTGCTGATCATAAGACAATGGTGCGTAATCGTAAAAGCTCATTTTGAACCGGGCTCTTCCACCGGTTAGTGATCGTAAGGAAGAAGAGAAATCGTGCATTTCTGCAAGCGGCACTTTCGCGAAAATCTTTTGAAATTGTCCTTCCGTTTCCATTCCATCAATTACAGCTCTTCTGCTTTGCAAATCGCCAATAACCGCGCCGGTCAATTCTTCCGAACAAATAACTTCTACCGTATTTATTGGTTCTAATATTTGAGGATCGGCCTGTTGAAAAGCATCTTTGAAAGCCATCAGGCCGGCAATTTTAAAGGAGATATCATTAGAATCAACCGGGTGCATTTTCCCATCATATACACATACTCTTACGTCTCGTACATAAGAGCCGGTTAAAGGACCTTCCTGCATTTTTTCCATAATCCCTTTTAATATAGAAGGCATAAAGCGGTTGTCTATACTACCACCAACAATACAATTGTAATAAACCAGTTTTCCGCCCCATGAAAGATCAAATGTTTCACGGCCGCGTATGGTTAAATCGTTGGGTTCAGGCATATTTTGATAGTAGGGCTCTACTCTTAGATATACTTCACCAAACTGACCGGAACCGCCTGATTGTTTTTTATGCCGGTAATTGGCTTCTGCTTTCTTCCGAATGGTTTCGCGATAGGGTATACGAGGCTTATTAAATTTCACCTGCAGCTTAAAATTATTTTCTATTTTCCATTTGGCTA
>JAICHT010000124.1 GCA_025924755.1 Chitinophagaceae bacterium
CAAACGCCATTCTTACCTAAAGTTTGTTCAAGACCTTCAATTTCCGACCAGTTAAGCTGGATGCCCGGCGCTACTACCAGATAATCATAACTAACAGAAGTATTATCATCCAGCATCACAAAATTTTCTTCCGGTTTAAAACCGGTCACTTTCTTTTTGATCCACTTTACTTTATCGGGCATTACAGATTCTTCTTCACGAACCGTTTTGTTTATATCAAATACACCGGAGCCAACCAGCGTCCATGCCGGCTGATAATAATGCTTGTCGGAAGGCTCGATGATAGCAATATCTAAAGAAGGCTGTTTACGTAATAATTGCGCTGCTACTGATATACCGGCATTGCCGCCGCCCACAATTACAATATGGTGGTATGACATGACAAAATGTTTTAGCGAACATATCTTAAATGATAAACAATTCCTGTGACTAAAATCACGTATGCATATGTATTTATGTCAGACTTTTACCTACACTAATTTCTTAACTTCTAATTCTAATTAGTATGAAACACAACATGGGTACTACCGATCGTATCATACGTTCAATCATCGCCATCTTGTTTATTGCGCTGTATGCAGCAGGTATGATTTCTGGCACTTTGGGTATAATACTTTTAGTTATAAGCGGCATTTTTCTTTTAACTTCCATTGCAGGTTTTTGCCCGCTTTATGCACTATTAAAAATTAATACCTGCCCGCGGGTGATCAATAAACAATCATAAACAACAGGAATGCAGCAAGGCTTAAAAAGTAACTGGAAACAATTTTGGCTGTTGGTGCTTATCAATGCTTTTGTAGGAAGCATGGTAGGGCTGGAACGCTCCATTATCCCGGGATTGGGAGAAAGTATCTATCATCTTAATGGCAAAACAGCCTTGCTTAGCTTTATTGTAGCTTTCGGCAGCAGCAAAGCTTTTTTTAATTTAATGACCGGTAAATTAGCTAAGCATCTTTCCAGAAAAAAAATATTGACCATAGGCTGGGTGGCAGCATTACCCGTGCCCTTTTTATTGATGTATGCACCCTCCTGGCACTGGATCATCTTTGCCAATATTTTATTAGGTATTAACCAGGGCCTTGCATGGTCTTCTACCGTAATTATGAAAATTGATTTGGTAGGCGAAAAGAACCGGGGCTTTGCGATGGGCATCAATGAATTTGCAGGTTACTTATCAGTAGGTTTAGCGGCTTATTTGTCAGGTATGATAGCATCCGCAAAAGGATATGCCTTCTTTCCTTTTTTACCCGGTGTATTTTTTTCTATTGCCGGGTTCCTGTTAACCATTCTGTGGGTGAAAGATACTACTTCTTTAGTGCACCAGGAATCGCAAACCAGCAGGATACCGTTGCTTAAAAATATATGGAAAGCCACGACTTATCAGCATCGAAACCTGGGCCCGGTTACCATAAACGGCCTGGTAAATAATTTAAACGACGGAGTGGTTTGGGGCTTACTGCCCGTGCTTTTAGTGCAAAAGAATTACACGATCAGCCAGGTGGGTTTAATGGCGGGTCTCTATCCTGTTGTTTGGGGACTGGGGCAATTGTTTACCGGCAAGTTAGGGGATACGTATTGCAAGAAGCAAATCATCACTGCCGGTATGCTATTGCAGGCTACGGCTTTGATCTTTACCGCCCTGTCAAATAGCGTAGCATTAACCGTTTCATCCATGATAGTATTAGGGATAGGCACAGCATTAGTGTATCCAAATTTTCTTTCTTCCATAGCCGAAAATACGCATCCCATGCAACGGGCACAGAGTATGAGTGTCTTTCGCTTCTGGAGGGACAGCGGTTATGTGATCGGCGCCCTTATTTCTGGTATATTGGCAGATCACTTCGGCATTAGTGCTTCATTTGTTGTGGTAGGCCTGTTAACTGCAGCTGCTGCTTTAGTGGCAGAGCTTCGCATGTGCTGTACTTTAAAATTCTTCTGGAAGAGTAAGCAATGCTATGAGCTTAGCTGAAAACGGGGATAAATAGTGACTTTTGTCACACAACTTCTTTCTTTTTTTATGCAACTTGCATTTCATGGAAGCAACATTTTGGAATACCCGCTATACAGAAAATGAAACTGTTTATGGGTTAGAGCCTAATCAGTTTTTTAAATCTTTCATTGATACTCATAAACCGGGAAGTATATTACTACCGGCAGAAGGGGAAGGCCGTAATGCGGTTTATGCAGCTTTAAAAGGATGGCAGGTGGATGCGTTTGATTTTAGTGAAGTAGCGAAAGAAAAAGCTTTAAAGCAGGCTCAGCAAAAAAAGGTGCCTATCAATTACAAAATTCAGGACATCCAACATTTTAAAGCTGACAAGTTATATGATGCGGTTGGACTGATCTATGTGCATCTACCTGCTGATATTCGAAGGTCTTTTCATCATGAAATATACAATTCACTTAAATCCGGTGGTTATCTGATACTGGAAGCTTTCGCTAAGGAGCAATATCAAAACAACTCCGGTGGCCCAAAAGACAAGGCTCTCTTATATGATGCCCCTTCTTTATGTCAGGATTTTCCTTTTCTGCACCTGCTTTCCTGTGGACAGAAAGAGATTGTTTTAAACGAAGGTGCTTTTCATAAAGGGAAGGCTGCCGTCTTACAAATAATCGGACAAAAATTATAAAAGAAGCTTACACAATAAGCAGTTAGTTTTGGTTCGCCCCCTGTTTCTACAGGGGGCTTTTTTATGCGTGATAGAAGTCACGGCTCGATTTATGATACTCTTTTACCTTCAATAAAAATTAAACGTAATGGCAACGATAAAATTAACCACCCAGGATTTTAAGGATAAAGTTTTTGACTATGAGGGAGAGCAGGAATGGAAATACAAAGGGAACCTTCCCGCTATTATTGATTTTTACGCGGACTGGTGTGGACCCTGCAAAATGGTAGCACCGGTGCTGGAAGAATTATCCAAAGAGTATGATGGCAAACTGGTGATATATAAAGTGGACACAGAAGTTGAACAGGAATTATCTGCTGCTTTTGGCATACAAAGCATCCCTACGTTTTTATTCATTCCCCAAAATGGAAACCCAATGATGCAAAAAGGGGCTCTGCCTAAAAAAGCTTTTCAGCAGGTAATTGACGAAAGATTATTGCAAAAAGCCGAAAGTAAAGAATTATAATACCGACTCTTTATACCGTCTTTATTGTGAACCCGGTTAACAACTACTCAATATGATAACGTCCTCCTTTTGGAGGACGTTATTCCTTTATATAGTGTTCATCAGCCTCTTACGCTACGGAACGATTATTAAAGCAGTTCCTTCAATTGCTGGATAAAATCAGTAGTGTTGTAATCAGCCATGCCTTCATGCTTTAATACTACTTTCCCACTTTTGTCTATAACTATAGTAGTAGGTAATGTGCCACTGAAAATATCGGCAGGCACATCTGCAATGCGTTTGTATAAGGGAATATGGTAATGATTGCTTTGGAGATACATTGCTGCTTTTGCAGTATCATCATCTTCATTGACGGATAGAAAGACAAAACGGTTATCCGTCTTTAACTCGCTATAAAGCTCATTCAGCGAAGGCATTTCTGCCCGGCAGGGCGGGCACCATGAGGCCCAAAAATTAATGAACACAACTTTGCCTTTCAAGTCCGCAGTAGTTACCCTTTGCCCATTGGCATTAGTAAATGAAAAAGGAAAAGATGTTGCATTTTCTTTCGCTGCCGCTTCTTTTTTTATACCGGCATTAAATAGTCCGGTGGATAACAGTTGCTGCATCAGCCATTCCTTGGCATTAGGACTAAATATAAATATTAAAACGGCTGCCACAAAAAGCAGATCCAGCCCCCTTTTTTTTATAAATGCCCATACTGTTTTATTCTCTTGCATATAGCTCTTTTGTTTTTTTTAAATAGAAGCACTACTACTTATTTCTTATTAAACGGAGTGCCTTCTTTTACTTCTTCACTTCCTTTAAACAGTATCGTATCTCCTGCCTGTAAATTGCCAAACACTTCTGCAAGGCTGTCTTTGCTAACCCCTGCTTGTACGGGTATTCGTTTAGTACGATTATTTTCTACTCCTATAACAAACACTCCCGACTGTGCCTGCACTACACTCGTGGCAGGAACCCATAGTGTCGGTGTTGCTCTCTTTAACTGAATCGTTACTTTAGCATATTGCCCTGCCCTTAGTTCCGCACCGGAATTGGATATATCAAATTCGGCCATTACCGAACGGGAAGCTACATCTAAGGCGCCGCTGTTTCGTGATAAGGTGGCAGTAAATGTGTTACCCGGAAAATCAACCACAGTGAAAGTGGCTTTGGTACCCAATGGCAAGGCCTGGGCCTGCTTTTCGGGTATGGCTACCGTTAGCCGCAACCGGTCTTGTTGTGCTAACTCAAATACGGGTTCACTTTTTCCATTATCCCCTACTAAAGCACCTTCCGAAACAAAACGTCCGGTTACTACTCCACTAAAGGGTGCTGTTATCGTTAGGTAGTTGTTTATTTGTCCTGAAGCAGAAGCCTCGGACTTACTGCTTTGATAAGTGGCACTATCTCCCAAAAGTTGTGCATAGGCTCTTTCTAGTTCAATAGTAGCAACTGCCCCGCTTTTTTTAGAGGCTTCTTTTAAGCGGTAGTACGACTGTTTACTAAAAAGGTATTTCTGATAGGCGGTAGAGGAGGAGGATTGCCTTGCTGCATATTGCTCCCCTATTTCAGGTGCTTCCAGCCTTGCCAGCACTTGTCCTTTATGTACATAACTGCCCCTGTCTACATAAACCTTTTTAATAAATCCTCTGACCTTGGGATAAATGCTTACCTGTTCGTAAGGCAATAGCTCACCCGGCAGTGTAATATCAAACTGTGGCTGGTCCATTTTTACAGTAGCGATTTTAAAAGAAGATTTTGCAGCAGGTTGCACTGCATTTTCAGTAGTTGTTTTCTCTTTACTTTCCGAACAACTTTGTGTTGCTACAACTGTCAGGATAGATATGATATAAATAAAAGAACGCATTATAATAGCATTTTAGTTTTATGATTAGGAATAAGTCTTTCTGCTTCTTCTGCAAAGCGGCTGGTGGGATCATCGGGATCAAGCGATACGCCTTGCAGACTTGCCTTTTTACGAACCACAAAAAACAGGTGTGGAAGTACTAAAAGCGTAGTTAGTGTAGACATCAGCAGTCCGCCAATCACTGCCTGTCCTAACGGGGCTACCTGCTCTCCGCCTTCACCCATACCTGAGGCTATCGGTATCATGCCTGCAATCATAGCCAGTGTGGTCATAATGATAGGACGAAGCCGCGATGATGCAGCCAGCAAGGTAGAGACGCCTACCTCCACTTTGTTTTTAAAACGGTTTTTCTCCGCACCATCCATCATTAAAAATGCATTGGAAACCGATACTCCTACGGACATGATCATGCCCATATACGATTGCAGATTTAAAGTGCTTCCAAAGAGCAGCAGAATAATCAAACTGCCTGCAATAACAGCGGGCACTACCGCTAATATGATAGCTGACAATGCAAAAGACTGGTAGTATGCAGCCAGCATCAAAAAGATAACAACAATAGCTACCACCAATCCGGTTTGCAATCCGTCTAACGTATCTGCCAGTAATTGTAATTGTCCTACTACAGTGGTAATAACGCCTTTTGGTTTAGCACCAGCCTCGGCTATGGCTTTTTGAACGGCTTTCGATGCTGTTCCCAAATCTTTATGGTAGATGTTAGCGGCGATCGTTACATACCGGTTAGCACCTTGCCGGTTCACCTGTCCGGGTTCCTCGGTAAAGGAAAGTGTCGCCACATCATCTAATATAGGTCGCGACTGGCCTGATTTCAGCGGTAACATTTTTAAGTTATCCAGTGTTTGCATAGTTGCTTCCGGCACCTGTAATTGCACCTGGAAAACGAGCCCTGATTTTGGATCTCTCCAAAGCGATTTATTAACAAAGCGGGTGGAGGAAGTTGCCATAGTAACCACCTGCGTAATATCCTGCATCGTAAGTCCGAACTGTGCAGCCCGCTCCCTGTCCACATCAATTTGTAAGGTGGGATAATGCAAGGGTTCTTCTATTCGTATATCCCGTAAAAAAGTATTTTTTTGCAGGGACGCTTCTATCTTTTTTGCATAATTTTCAGCCTGCCCTAATTGACCTGCAGCCACCCGTATTTGCACAGGCGTATTGGTGCCCTGGCTCATGATCTTTTCTACCAATTCAATAGGTTCGAAAGAAAGCTGCAACTCGGGATATTGCTGCTGCACTTTTTTACGGATGCTTTCTTTCAACTGGTCTACTGATTGAGTAAGCGCTTGTTTATCCAGCGATACCTGTAACACCGCTTCTTGTGAACCGCTGGTAAACAGAAAAATAGGATTAATAGCGGTACCGGAAGGTTGTGTTCCTACAAAAGCCGATGAAATGGCAATGCCTTTGCTCCCAGCTTCTGAACTAATAATATCGGTAACATCATGAAGGTATTCTTCTGTTTTTTCAATACGGGTACCCTCGGGTGCAGTAATTCGTAATTGCAGATCGCTGGTACCACTAGCCGGCATGATATCAGTACCAATTAAGGTGAAGCCAACAACCATAAGTGCCGCAACTATAACTGCATATATAGCAAGCACCCACCCTGTTCTTTTCTGAAAGTATTTGGTGATGATTAGGTAGCGCCTTTTAAACTTTTCAAAGCGGGTCAGTTGCTGCTTTCCATTTCTATCTATATGATGCTGGTGCTTTTTGTTTTGCATCAACCAGTTGGCTACTACCGGGACAAACGTTTGCGAGAAAATAAAAGAAGCGATCATCGAGAAACCAACAGACAGTGATAAAGGCATAAACATATCGCGTGGAATACCGGTCATCATAAAAGAAGGTATTAACACCGAAAGAATGGAAAGCAATATCAATAATTTAGGAACAGAGATTTCCAGCAAGGCATCTAATATAGCACGGGCTTTAGGTTTGCCTTTCTCAAAATGCTGGTGTATGTTTTCAATCGTTACCGTAGCTTCATCTACTAATATCCCAATAGCCAGTGCCAGCCCGCTCAATGTCATCATATTGATGGTTTGACCAAAGGCATATAGTAACAACACGGCTGATAAAATAGCAATTGGAATAGTTAGGACTACTATAAGAGCACCCCGTTTATCGCCCAGAAACAGCAATACCATCAGGCCAGTGAGTACCGCCCCTAATATGCCTTCGTGGATCAGGTTTTTAATAGAGCGTTCAATATAAACCGACTGGTCAAAAACGTATTTTATCTGTACATCATCCGGCAGCGATTCCTTCAGCATAGGCAACGCCTTCTTTAGGTTTTCTACCACTTTCAAGGTAGACGCATCTGCTTTTTTTATTACCGGCAGATACACGGAACGTTTGCCATTCACTACTGCATACCCGGTGGTCACATCGGCTGCATCTTCCACTGTAGCAATATCTTTTACAAACACAGTAGAGGTGGCATTGGCTCGTATAGGGATATTTAAAAATTCTTCCGGCCTTTTTGCCAATGAGTTTACAGGGCTCATGTAGTTTTTATCTCCCAAGCGTATATTACCGGCCGGTGAAGGCAGATTATTTTTTGCAATAGCACTCATCACTTCCTCTTCCGATAAGCCAAATGACTGCATCAGGTCGGGATTTACTTTAATGACGATAGATCGGATATTACCACCGAAAGGAGCAGGAGCCGTGATGCCGGGAATGCTGACAAACATGGGCCGGATGCGGGTGAGTACCAGGTTTTGTATTTCGCTAATGGAGCGTTTGTCACTTTCAAAAACTAATTGTCCAATGGGAAGGGAACTGCCATCAAACCGCACTACCTGAGGCGGTACGGCACCAGGCGGCAAAAAGCCCATAGCACGGGAAACCTGCGTAGAGACTTCTGCGGCCGATTGGGCCATATCAGTGCCGGGGTAAAAGCTAAGTTTCATGAGCGTAAAGCCCTGTATGCTTTTAAATTCTATATCCTTAACCCCACTTACAAAAATGAGTACCTTCTGAAATTCGTTGGCCATAAATCCATCCATATAGGAAGGGGTTAAACCACCATAGGGCATGGCAATGTAAATGGCAGGTGATTCAATTTTTGGGAAGATATCTACATTGATTTTCTTGATAGTCAGAAAGGAAAAATAACCAACCGCCATGACCACTACTATAACAGCAATGGGCTTGCGGAGTGCTAATCGAATAATATTCATATTAATTGGATGATTGGTTAGGGATTGATTTGAGAAAGTAGAATAGACATATTGCCGATGCTTTCGCTTTGACTGATCAGTTCATTCCAATAAGCGCCGATAGCTTTTACGTAATTTGTTTCCGCATCCTGCAAGGTTTTTTGCAGTTGCAACAGCTCAATTAAATTGATAAGTCCGCTTTCATATCGTACCGTATACAGGTCATATGCCTGTTGCGAAGATTGTAGCGCAATCTTTGCATCCAGTACTCTTTCCTTTTGTTGTGTCCACCGGCTAACCGCAGCAGCGTAGGCAGTTTTCAATTGCAGGTCCCCCTCTTCGTAATCTGCTTTTGCAGCTTCAATGGCACGGGCTGCTATCTTTTGTTTCACTTTATTTTGATAAAGGGAGGATAGGTTCCAGGTGACACCAATCCCTGCCAGGTAACTGCTGCTATTGTTTGTCCATGGTGCTGCAAGGTTATTATCTACTTTGCCGGTGCTGTTAATTCCTGAACCCCTTATACCAGCACCTGCTAGTAAACCAATGGAGGGATAGGGTTGACGTTTCACCTCTTTTAAGGAAGCATTGGCATAGGTAATACCCGCTTTTAAATATTGCAGGTAAGGGTGACCTTCCAGGCTGTCTGCAGAAAGGATTTCCTTGGATGCATCCACCCTGTTATACATAGTAGTATCTACCGCAAATGCGTTTGCATCTTCATCCATCATGGCAGCTAACTGTAGCATAGCCGTTTCTAATATTGCCTGCTGCTCATTAATAGCTCCTTTAGCCTGCAGAAAGTTTGACTTCACTAATAAGGTATCTGCTCCGGGACGTAAGCCGGCATCCGCCTGTGTTTGGGACAAATCCAATAAATTTCCCAACCGTTTCACATCTGCTTTAGCGGTAGCCAAAAGAGCCGAGCTTTGCAGCACATTGAAATATTCCTGTACGGCAGCGGTTTGTAAATGCAATTGCTCTTCCGATAAAGCGGTTGTACTTAATTGAATGGCAGCATCAGCTACGGCTAACTTTGTTTTAATTCTGCCAAACTGTATAAAGTTCCACTGCATTACGGCCGAAGCATACAGGTTGGAAGTAGAAGTGGCTTGTCCAACAATATTCTTATTATTTCCGCTCGTATTATAAATACCGGGAAGTGGAAAGAAGGAACCGGGAACACTCTGGTAGGAGCCATAACTCTGTTGCCCCTGCACACTTACTTCAGGTAATTGTTCTGTTTTTACCAGTTCTTTTCTATACCGCTGTTGTTCAATAATATCTTGTTTAGAAGCTAAAGAAGGGTATTGTGAAAGTGTTTTCTGCAAGACTTCTTGTAGGGAATACACCTTTTTTTGTGCATATACAGCATGGATGGAAAACAAGCAGGCCATGCTTGTCAGCATCAGTATTTTACGGGTCATTTTTCTTTCTTATGTAAATGAATGAAATAGGATGAAGCCCAATGCGGACTAATAGTGGCGATAGTGAAAATGAAAAGAAAGAAAATTAAATGAGTAATCTTCGGTATTGAAGGAAAAGTGGAAGGGAGGAAAGAGTAGTCGATATTACAACAGCGTATTTAAAAGGTATTCCGCTCAGGAAATAATATATGCTGAAGCCTGATTGTTCAAAGAAATGAGCAGGATGCCAAAAAGCCGGCAGTACTTTAAATTTTTGAAATGAAGCAGTACTTACCAGGTTAACCTTTTTCTTGATGACAACGCA
>JAICHT010000125.1 GCA_025924755.1 Chitinophagaceae bacterium
AGCAGGTATAGTAGAGCAAAATACTTGAGCTCTATAAATTGATTAATTAGAAGAGCCATTATGAATAATGGCTCTTCTAATTATCGGTTACTGAAGAAACATTGTTTTGCCAATAGCATCACCTGTATTTATTACCCGGTTTTTGGTATACACTTTATACAGTTCTTCAATGGCATGTTTGCCGGGCTCACCCAAATCCATTGTATAATTATTTACATAAAGTTCAATATGCTTACGCATTACGGCTTCGTCCATAGCCTGTGCATGCGTTTGTACATATGGCGATAGTTGCGGATAGCTGCCAAAGGAATGTTGCAGGCTCATACGGATACGCTCATCTACTTTTTTCTTGATGTCTTCAGGCAAGCTTCTTTTTACCGCAATACAACCCAGTGGTATAGGAAGATTTTGTTTTTGTTCCCAATAATCCCCTAAATCTAAAAGCTTCAGTAAGCCTTTTTGCTGATAAGTAAACCGGTTTTCGTGAATAATAACCCCGGCATCCACCGTATTATTTAATATGGCTTCTTCAATATTGGAAAACAAAGTGGATATGCGGTTTTTTGCAGCCGGGAAAGCAAAGCTTAATAAAAAGTTGGCGGTAGTATTTTCTCCAGGAATGGCAATCCTTAGTTTTTCTATATCCGCCAGGTCATATAATTTTTTTGCTATCAGCATTGGGCCTACGCCTTGTCCTAATGCGGCACCCGATGATAGTATTTCATACGTGTCCAGGTTATCAAAAAGCGCCGGGAAGCTCAGTTTCGTTACGTCCAGCTTACCCTGCGCTGCCCATTCGTTCAACGTTTGCACGTCTTCTAAATGAGGTTCAAACTGAAGCCCTCCGGCATCAATTTCGTTATTAACCAGTGCATCAAATATAAACGTATCGTTAGGGCATGGAGAAAATCCAATCGTTAATTTCATATCTTATAAATTGATAAGAATGTGCTGAAGCGCAACATTCAGGTTTTCAATCGATTCTTTAAATTTCCATTTTGCTTTGTCACGTTCACCAATATAATTAGAAGCCGACCGTAATTGTAAAAAAGGTACTTCTTCCATAATAGCGGCATAATGCAAAGCTGCACCTTCCAGCGATTCAATAGTGGCATTAAAATAATTTTTGTAAAACTTTATACGCTGCCAATTGCTGGATATTTCATTAACCGTTACGCTATCCACAATTTGCAAACGGCAGGCTTTCAGCAATTCGTCATATGGATTGGTGAGCTTTTTGTTACTCCAGGGTTTTTCGTTTTCTTTAATAAAATTCATGTCGAAAAGTGTTTTGAAAGTACCGTTTTCCATAACGCCGGAATCGCCAATGGACTCGTTTTTAATCACTACCGCTTCTCCTAAAGCTATAGTTGTATCAAAGCATCCGCCTATACCTGCCTGAATTACAAGCGAAGGTTTGGATGTACTTAATTTTTTGGTAAGTTGATAAAGCGCAGCCGTTAAACCCACACCGGTAATCAAAATTTCTATAGGCTCTTTTGAAGTGTGCCCGGAATTTAAAATTTCAAGCGTCGGTGCTATTTCAAAACTCGTAGCTGCACAAAGTAGGATAGGCATAGGCAAAAGTCGTATTTAGTTCGCTGTTTTTGTACAACAAGTTACCTTTGCAAAAATTTTATATAGCATGGTGTATGTCACCCGGGTAGAACATTTTAATGCAGCGCATAAATTATACAATCCTGCCTGGAGTAGGGAGAAGAATGATGAGGTGTTTGGAAAATGTGCCAATGACAACTGGCATGGTCATAATTACGAGTTGTATATTACAATAAAAGGAAAGCCCAATGTGGATACTGGTTTTGTGTTTGATGTAAAAGCACTCAGTTTACTGATAAAAGAATTTGTGATTGAAAAGGTGGATCATAAAAACCTGAATGTGGATGTGGATTTTATGCAGGGGAAACTCTGCTCCACCGAAAACCTGGCCATCGGCATCTGGAAGGAGTTGCAGCCGCATTTGCCAGCCGGTGTACAATTGCATGGTATTAAACTGTACGAAACGCCCCGTATATATGTAGAGTATTTTGGCGAATAAATAAATAGTATGAGTAACAAAGTAGCCGTTTATAGAAAAGAACATTTCAATGCCGCCCACCGGTTATATAACAGCCAGTGGAGCGACGAGCAAAATGCAGCGGTATTTGGCAAATGCAGCCTTCCTAATTACCACGGCCATAACTACGAGGTAGAAGTGAGAGTAACAGGAGAGATAGATGAAGCCACAGGTTTTGTTATGGATATGAAAAAGCTGTCGGATTTGTTGCAGGAAAAAGTGTTGGTAAAGTTCGATCATAAAAATTTAAATCTGGATACGGAAGAATTCAGGTCACTCAACCCAACCGCTGAAAATATTGTTATTGTCATTTATAATTTATTACGTCCGCATATTGAAACTTCGCTGGATCTTTTTATACGGCTATACGAAACCCCACGCAACTTTGTGGAATATCCGGTGTTTATAAAATAAAAAATTATGGCTTACAGAAGAGTAGAAACATACGATGAAGATGTAACCGCACAACTATCGGAAAGCTATCGTAATATTATAAAATCGCTTGGCGAAGATCCGGAGCGGGAAGGCTTGATAAAAACGCCGGAGCGGGTAGCCAAAGCTATGCAGTTCAGCACACAAGGCTATCAGCAGGATGCCGTAGCTATTTTAAATGCGGCGCGTTTTAAAGAAGAGGTAAGCGAAATGGTGATTGTGAAAGACATAGAAATTTACTCCATGTGCGAACACCACTTGCTCCCTTTTTTTGGCAAAGCGCATATTGCTTATATCCCAAACGGGTATATTACGGGCTTAAGTAAGCTGGCCCGCGCGGTAGATGTATTTGCCCGCCGCCTGCAGGTGCAGGAACGCTTAACCACGCAAATTTTAGGAGCTATAAAAGAAAGCCTCAACCCTGCAGGTATAGCAGTGGTTATAGAAGCCAAGCATTTATGTATGATGATGCGGGGGGTACAAAAACAAAATTCGGTTACCACCACATCAGCCTTTGATGGCGAATTTTTGAATAATAATGTCACCCGGAACGAATTTTTAAAACTGGTGTCATCCCATTTAAGTTAATAGCAGTTTTTGAGTATAAAGATTTTTCATTTGGATTACCTTCGCAAAATTGTTTGGAAGAAATGGCGCCTGCCGGAACTCTATAAAGCGTAAAAACTGAATAGGGGGTCGATAGGACTACTGAAAAGAACACAACTATATTTATGAAGCATGCATTTGTATTTCCCGGACAGGGGGCTCAGTTTCCGGGAATGGGAAAAGCATATTACGATAATAGCGCTTTTGCAAAAAAGTTATTTGAACAAGCAAACGAGTTGCTGGACCTCCGCATTTCCGATATCATGTTTAGCGGTACGGAAGATGATCTAAAACAAACAAAAGTTACACAGCCTTCCATATTCCTTCACTCCATAATTGCGTTTAAAAGCATTATACATACCAAGCCCGATATGGTGGCCGGGCACTCTCTTGGTGAGTTTTCGGCATTGGTAGCCAATGGTGTTTTAAGTTTTGAAGATGCATTAAAACTGGTGAGCCTTCGGGCACAAGCCATGCAAAAAGCCTGTGAGCAAACTCCATCTACTATGGCAGCCGTATTGGGATTATCGGATGAACAAGTTAACGATATATGCAAACAGGTACAAGATGAAACCGGTGAAATAGTAGTGCCTGCCAATTACAACTGCCCGGGCCAACTAGTCATATCCGGTTCGGTAAAAGGGGTGGAGGCAGCCTGCGAACGACTGAAGATGGCTGGTGCCAAACGTGCTTTATTGTTGCCGGTAGGCGGCGCTTTTCACTCGCCATTAATGGAGCCTGCCAGGCAGGAGTTGCAGCAAGCTATAGAAAACACCCGCTTTAATGCACCATATTGCCCGGTATATCAAAATGTGGTAGCACGGGGCGTAGTAGATAAAAATGAAATAAAGCAGAATTTAATAGATCAACTCACCGGTGCGGTTAAATGGAAGCAATGTGTAGAAGCAATGATAAATGACGGCGCTTCTAAATTTACAGAAATAGGACCGGGTAAGGTATTGCAGGGGCTGATACAAAAAATAAATAAGAACGTGAGTACGGAAGGTGTGGGGTAACAAGTGTATTTAGAGCTGCGTATAACTGCCTTATATTTTATTTTATAAGGCAGTTATTGTTTTAAACATATATAGTACAATTCACCCATTCGGCATCGAAAGCTGCATCGTATTTTTTATAAAAGTTGATGGCTGGCTCGTTCCACTCCAATACCTGCCATTGAATGCCATTGAGGCCTTTTTCTTTTGCTTCCTGTATCAATGCATCGAATAATAACTTTCCTAAGCCTTTGCCCCGCATTTCTTCTGTTACCAAAAAATCTTCCAGGTACATCCGCTGTCCCTTCCAGGTGCTGAAGCGGATATAATATAGCGCAAAACCTTGCACTGTTCCATCTACTTCTGCTACAAATGCCCACCATACCGGGTTTGAGCCAAAACCGCTGTCTGTAAAATGCGGTAAACTTACTGTCACTTCATTCGCTGCCCTTTCGTAAACCGCCAACTCTGTTACTAATTCTAATATGCGTTCGCAATCTGCTTCTACGGCTCTTCTTATAATTACACCCATAGGTATTTTTTGAGGTCGTCCACAATCTTTATCTTATTTCTGATAATATTAATAAGCCCACTTTACCAGGGTAGCACCCCAGGTAAAGCCTCCGCCAAAAGCTGCTAATAATAAGTTGTCGCCTTTATGTAACTGGTCTTTCCAATCCCACAGGCAAAGAGGAATGGTAGCGGCGGTGGTATTGCCATAGCGGTGTATATTCACCATTACTTTTTCGGGCGGTAAGCCAATGCGTTCGGCTGTAGCATCAATAATGCGGCGGTTGGCCTGGTGCGGTACCAGCCAGGAAATATCATCGCCGGTTAAGTTGTTGCGTTCCAGCAATTCAGCACTTACATCTGCCATACCTTTTACGGCAAACTTAAAAACGGACTGGCCTTCCTGGTAAATATAATGTTGTTTATTAGCTACCGTTTCCGCAGTGGATGGATTTAATGAACCGCCGGCCTTCATATGCAGGTGCTTTAACCCGGTGCCATCGCTTTTTAGCAAGCTGTCCATTATCCCATATCCTTCCGTATTAGGTTCTAAAAGCACAGCGCCGGCGCCATCGCCAAAAATAATGCAGGTGGTTCTATCGCTGTAATCTACAATGGCGCTCATTTTATCTACCCCTACTACTACTATTTTTTTGTAGCGGCCACTTTCTATTAAGGAAGCACCAACGGTTAAACTGTATAAAAAACCGCTGCAAGCCGCTTCCAGGTCAAAGCCAAACGCATTTACAGCGCCCACTTTATCGCTGATGATATTAGCTGTTGCCGGAAAAACCATATCGGGTGTAACGGTGGCGCAAATAATACAATCAATTTCTTTTGGAGTAATGCCTCTTCTTTCGCATAACTGTTTTATAGCAGGTGCCGCCATATCCGATGAGGCAAGCCCGGTGCCTTTTAATATTCTTCTTTCTTCTATACCGGTTCTGCTTTTAATCCATTCGTCGTTGGTATCTACCATTCTTTCAAGATCGGCATTGGTAAGTTTTGTTTCGGGAACAAAGCCTCCTACTGCGGTAATTGCTGCGCTGATTTTTGGGTTCATCAAGAAAGGTTTTTCAAAAATGGGGCGAAGATACAACCTTGTACTAAAAATAGCATTCCCTTAGTTCTGAAACGGAATGCGCTATTTACCTTATTTTCGCAAATATGATAGCTTACCTAAAAGGCAGTTTTGTAAAAAAGACGCCCTCTTACACCCATATAGATGTGGCAGGTGTAGGCTATGAAGTACAGATAAGCCTTAATACCTACTCAAAAATCCAGGATTTAGAAAGCGGCCTCTTATATACGCATCTTTTAATAAGAGAAGATGCTCATATTTTGTATGGTTTTTTTGATGAAGTGGAGAAAGAAATGTTTTTGCAGTTCATAGGCGTCACCGGTATAGGAGCCGGCACAGCCCGCATTATGCTTTCCTATATGAAGCCCGAAGAACTGAGCAAAGCGATCGTTCAGGGTAATGTAAAAATGCTGGAATCGATAAAAGGCATCGGGAAAAAAACAGCCGAACGTATTGTATTGGAGCTTCGCGATAAACTTTCCAAACACCCGGTAGATGCAAATATTTCTGCCTTGAAAAGCAATACTTTACAGTCAGATGCGTTAAATGCACTGATTGCATTAGGTATAAACAGGCAGGCAGCCGATCAGGCTGTTCAAAAAATACTGGAGCATGATCCGGGAATAGGTGTGGAACTGCTGATTAAAAAGTCGCTGCAGGTTCTATGACGTCCGTTTTGGCTAACTTATTTTGAGAAAAAAGATTTGAATCCATATTCCAATTACATACTACGTACACTGGTAGCCACCCTTATACTATCTGCATCGCTGGTGTATTCCTATGCACGTCCCCATCACTATTCAGCACCGTTCCAAACTTCTAAAGATACTGTTCCCACTACCGATACGTCTCATTTTCCCTTACAAGATTATCATGGCGATCCATATACGTATCCGAACAGAAACAGTTTTGATTTAAAAGACACTTCGTTTGTAAAGCGACGGGTAGAATACGATCCGCTTACGCAAAAATATTATGTTATAGAAAAGCTGGGCAACCGTTACTACCGTACACCCATGACTTTTACTATGAAAGAGTTTACAGACATCCAGGGCCGGAAAGATGAGGATGAGTACTTCAGGCAACGGGCCAACTTGCTAACCGATCTGAACCGCAGGGATGTAAAACCCAAATTTGGTTTTTCGAAAGATTGGGTCAACCGCATTACCGGTAATAGTAAAGTAGAAATCCGCCCATCGGGATATGTGGACATTACCGCAGGTTACCAGGGACAGAATGTAAAAAATCCAACACTACCGGAACGTGCCCGAAAAATTGGCGGCTTTGATTTTAATATGAACACCCAACTGCAGGTGGATGCCAGTATAGGCGATAAAATAAAGCTACCCATCAATTATAATACGTTAGCCAACTTCGATTTTGAAAACCAGTTAAAGCTGGACTATCATGGCAAGAGCGATGAGATCTTAAAAGAGTTTCAGGCGGGTAATATCAGCTTTACATCTAAAAGTGCCTTGATACCCAGTGTGCAATCGCTGTTTGGAATTAAATCGCAATTGCAATTTGGAAGGTTGTTTGTTACCGGGGTATTAGCCAACCAACGTTCACAAAGGCAATCGGTAAACATGCAAGGAGGGTCGGCCACGCAAACCTTTAAGCTAAAGGCAGATGAATATGAAGAAAACCGCCACTTCTTATTAGCGCAATACTTCCGCAATAACTATAATAAAGCAATGAAGGATCTGCCGATTGTGCGATCCAATATTCAGATTACCCGTATGGAAGTGTGGGTAACCAACCGGACCGGTGCCACTACCAATGTAAGAGATGTGATAGCATTGATGGACCTGGGAGAAGGAAATCCATACAGGGGGCCGGCAGGCAATCCCAATGCTTTGCCTTCCAATAACGCCAACAGTCTATATGCCACTATTATAAGCAACCCGGCCAGCCGCAATGCTACGCAGGCTTCTAATATTTTGATGGGCCTGGGATTACAACCCGTGCAGGATTATGAAAAAACTTTTGCCCGCAAACTGCAACCATCCGATTATTATTATAATCCGCAGATAGGCTTTCTTTCATTAAACCAGCCCTTGCAGGCCGATGAAGTGTTAGGCGTCGCCTATCAATATACCTACAATGGTAAAGTATACCAGGTAGGTGAGTTTTCGCAGGATATTCCACCGGATAGTACCGGCAATTCTCAAAATACCTTATACTTAAAATTATTAAAAGCCACCTCGCAGCGCCCCAATTTGCCAGTGTGGGATTTAATGATGAAGAACGTGTATTCGGTAGGTTTTGGCCAGTTGCAGCGGCAAGATTTTAAACTGGATATCTTATATGAAGAACCTAGTCTTGGCCAAAAAAGGTATTTACCATCTGAGGATATCAAGCCGGATTATAAGGGAGTGCCTATTTTATCACTGGATAACCTGGACCGATTAAATAATCAAAACGATCCGCAGCCGGATGGTGTATTTGATTATGTAGAGGGCTTTACGGTACTATCGGCTCAAAGCCGTATCATCTTCCCGGTTCTGGAACCTTTTGGACATGACCTGGATTATGTTTATGCTACAGATTCGGCACGAAGCAAACATTTATATTATCCGCTTTACGATACCATAAAAGCTATTGCACAAACCTTTGCTAATTTAAATCGTTTCAGTTTGGTAGGCCGTTCTAAGTCCGCCTCCAATACTGATTATCAATTAGGATTTAATATACCGAGAGGTTCTGTAACGGTTACGGCGGGAGGGCAGGTGCTTCAGGAAAATGTGGACTATGAGATTAATTACGATTTGGGCACCCTGCGGATTATTAATTCGGCAATTATTAATGCAGGATTGCCGGTACAGGTGCAGTATGAGAACAATGCCAGCTTTGGATTGCAGCAGCGCAATTTTATGGGCCTCCGCCTTGATTACCTGTTGAACAAACATTTAACCATGGGTAGCACCATAGCACGGCTAGGGGAGCGGCCCTTTTTTAATAAGCAAAATATTGGCGAAGATCCTATCCGTAATACTATGTATGGGGTAGATTTCGACTACCGGAACGATGTGCCGCGGCTGACAAAATGGTTAAACAAATTGCCTTTTTATTCTACTAAAGCCATGTCGTCTATTACAGCCTATGGCGAAGCAGCCGTATTACAGCCGGGCCATGCTCCGGAAATTGGTAAAGGCGGCCAAGGCGTAGTATATATTGATGACTTTGAAGGCACCCGTAGCAGTATTGATTTGCGTTTTCCGTTAATAAGCTGGACGCTGGCATCTACACCTCAGAACGCAGTGGATAAAAATGGAAATGTGCTTTTCCCCGAAGCCACCTTAAGTAACGATTTGAGATATGGCTACAACAGGGCTAAACTGGCCTGGTATAATATTGAACCGGTTTTGCAGGAGCGTAAAAACAGCAATAATCCATTGCGTGATAACCCGGACGAACTTTCAAAACCGGAAACCCGCCAGGTATTGCAAGAAGAGATTTTCCCTAACCGCACTACTGACCTGGGACAGGGGCTGCTCACCACCTTTGACTTATCATATTATCCTTCTGAAAAAGGACCTTATAATTTTCAATCCAGCCCATCGGGTATCGACGGCAATGGCCGCCTGCTTCAACCCAAAAAAGCATGGGGTGGTATTATGCGCAATATAGACCAAACCGATTTTGAAACCAGCAACGTAGAGTTTATTGAGTTCTGGATGCAGGATCCATTTGTTCTTAAACCACAAAGCAATGGCGGTGAACTTTATTTTAACCTCGGTAATGTATCGGAAGATGTATTGAAAGATGGAAAACGGCTTTTTGAAAACGGGTTGCCTACGCCTAAAATAAATGATCCGGTAGATACTACTGCTTGGGGACGTGTGCCGCGAAATCCGGTTCAGGTAACCAATGCTTTCAGTAACGATCCTGCCGACCGGCCGTACCAGGACGTGGGTTTTGATGGCTTGACAGATTCATTGGAGCGTTCTCATTTTAAACCTTATTTGGATGCGCTCGGTGCCAACTTTGGAGCGAATTCACCTGTATATGAAAAGGCGATCAGTGACCCATCGGCTGATAATTTTAAGGGTTATCGCGATCCGACTTATGATAAAACGAACGCCGGCATATTAGCCCGTTATAAAAACATCAATAACCCGCACGGCAATTCGCCGGTGGCAGCTACTAACGATCAGTTTACCAATGCATTTACTTTATATCCCGACCAGGAGGAACTG